>JAATGT010000085.1 GCA_015654525.1 Bacteroidales bacterium | reverse complement strand
TTTATCCGTTCAGGAAGGGTGGCTATAACTCGCTCGAAAGTGGAACGACTCAGCGATATGCTGGAAACTATTCAGCAGAAATTCGGGAAATAATGAGTCTGCCGAAGCTCTCCAACCGGAACCGGAAAAGCAGGTCTCAAATCAACTAAATATTAATTATGGAAAATGTTTCCCTTTCGGGGGTTAGAAAACTAAAAAAGAGTTATCCTTTTCAGATTCCACCACAGTTTGTCGACTTTCAGTTTCGCGTAACGATGGCGACATTGGGTGATATTTTACTTACTACAGCGCAGTTTAATGCGGATGATAATGGTTTTGGGTTGCGGCGTTTGAACGAAATTAACTGTTCGTGGGTACTTACCCGGCTGGCCATTGAGATGGAACGCTTTCCGGAACAGTACGAAAACATTCAGGTGGAGACCTGGGTGGAAGAAGTGGGACGGGCAAATACCACCCGTAACTTTTGCATACGCGACGAAAAAAATGAAATAATAGGAAATGCTTGTTCTCAATGGGTGTTTTTTGATATGGAAACCCGTCGTGCAAAAGATTTACAAACGCTGGATGGAATTCATGAATTTGCTAATGGCGAAGCGAGCCTGATTGAGAGACCTATTAAACTTGGTGCGGTAGAAGGTGAAAAATACGATGCTTTTAAAGTAAAATATGGCGATATTGATATTAACGGGCATGTGAATAGTATGCGTTACATTCAGTGGATAAGCGATTGTTTTTCGTTGGACCGGTATCGCGCATCGCAGGTGAAACGTTTTGAAATAAACTATGTAAATGAAATGCTTTTTGGTGATGCTGTAGAGATTATCGGTCATGAAAAAGCGCCGGATGATTTCCGTTTTGAGATTCGTCGGGATGATAAGGTGACCTGCAAGGCAAGGGTTGTATTCTAAGATTTAAATTAAGTGGCTGTATCAAAAGCGCGCAAATAACGCAAACAACACAAATTTTCGCAAATAAGATTTGTAAAGTCGAATATTATTTGCAGAATTTCAATTTAATAAGATTGCGCTAATTTGCGCGTTTTGCGTCATTTGCGTTCTAAAAATACTTTTGAGACAGCGTCTATTGATAAAAAGATAATCAAATAACTTATATAATGCTCTTCGACATCCCCCGGGGATTGAGGGAGCCAAAATTCAAAAAAAATGGCAAATTATTTTAGCTCACTTCCATACCGTCTGAAAGGACAGGAGCTTGGAAAATGTGATTTTATGCAAAGCAGCGAATTCGCTGATGGTGTCAAAAAACTTATTGGAAAAAAAATCGTAATCATCGGTTGCGGTGCACAGGGCCTGGCTCAAGGTCAAAACCTGCGCGATAGCGGTCTGAATGTAGCTTACGCATTACGTCAGGAAGCTATCGACAGCAAACGTGCATCGTATGTAAATGCTACTGAAAATGGTTTCGAAGTAGGTACGTTCGAAGAACTGGTTCCTACGGCCGATTTGGTTTCGAATCTGGCTCCTGACAAACAACACACACCGGTAATTAATAAAATTATTCCGTTGATGAAAAAAGGTGCTTGTTTGTCTTATTCTCACGGATTTAATATTGTAGAAGAAGGTACTCAGATCCGTAAGGACATTACCGTGGTAATGATTGCTCCAAAATCGCCTGCATCGGAAGTGCGTGCCGAATACCTGCGTGGTTTCGGTGTTCCTACGCTTATTGCCGTTCACTCGGACAATAATCCGAATGGTGACGGACTGGAAATAGCCAAGGCTTATTGCGTTGGTACAGGTGGTCACAAAGCTGGTGTATTGCTTTCGTCGTTTGTGGCCGAAGTGAAATCGGATTTGATGGGCGAACAAACCATTCTTTGCGGATTGTTACAAACCGGTTCTATCCTTTCGTTCAATAAAATGGTGGAAAAAGGCATTGAACCTGCTTATGCATCAAAATTGGTTCAATACGGTTGGGAAACTATTACCGAAGCCCTGAAAATTGGTGGTATTACCAATATGATGGATCGGTTGTCTAACCCGGCTAAGATCGAAGCCTTCAAACTCTCGGAAGAACTGAAAGACATTATGCGTCCGTTGTTTATCAAACATATGGACGATATTCTGTCGGGTGAATTCTCAAAAACCATGATGGAAGACTGGGCAGCTGGCGATAAAAAGCTGTTGACCTGGCGTGCTGAAACGGGCGAAACAGCATTCGAAAAAACGCCTGCCGGAAACAATGAAATTTCAGAACAAGAATACTTTGATAATGCCACTTTGATGGTTGCTTTTGTAAAATCGGGCGTGGAACTTGCCTACGAAACCATGACTTGTTCAGGTATCAAAAACGAATCGGCTTATTACGAATCGTTACACGAAACACCGCTGATTGCCAACACTATTGCACGCAAGAAATTGTTTGAAATGAACCGTGTTATTTCCGATACAGCTGAATATGGTTGTTATCTGTTCGACCATGCTTGTAAACCATTATTGGCAGGTTTTATGGCAAAAATCAATACCAACGTGATCGGTAAAAACTTCAACGAAGGGATAGATGGACACGTTGATAACTTTGAATTGGTAAGAGTTAATGCGGCTATTCGCAATCACTCCATCGAAGTTTGTGGAGCTCAACTTCGTGCTGCTATGACTGCTATGAAAAAAGTAGTGGAATAAAAAGTTGTATAGCCAACTAAAACAAGAGCCATTTCCTTAGTAGGAGATGGCTCTTGTTTTTTTCTGTTATTTAGTTTCCGGAGTTATCGGGTCTTCTTTGTGTACCTCTTTGCCTTCCTGTCTGCGGGTGTCACGGGCTTTCAGTTGGGTTTTGAAATGCGAATTCAGTTCATTTAGCTCATTAGCCGGAGTCTGATAGTCGAGTGTTTCATATTCCGTGCTGCAAAACTCAAATGCATGGTAAAAATCGGTTAAAGCCCTATCTGTTTCCACGCGAATGGCACGTGAATCCACTTTTTCTACTGCCGATTCTTCGCTGGTACGTTGCGCATCCAGACTAATAAACTGCGTATTAATAGCCGATAAGTGATCGAACATAAAGCTGAGTTGCAGTGCAGCGGCTGCGGCTTTAATAGTTGCGCTGTCTTTGTAATCGGCCAGTAAGTTATTGAATCGTCCTGTATTATCTGTATAGTTGGTGTCGCCAATGTCTCGTCCGTGTTTATCCAGAAAACGATTCATAACGCTTACATGTGGAGCCAGTTCGGGGATACTCAGTTTGCCCAGTTTCTTAGTCTGGTCTATTACAGCTTTAATGACAGTGCGGCGTTCGTTGTTCAAATCAGCCAGCTGATTGCTAATTGCATTGCCCAATTCCTGCGCCTTGATCTTGTTTAGTTCGGGTGTCAATGCATTCACACGGTCAAAAGCTTTTTTCAGATGTAATGTTTCTGGCTGATACTTTAGCATAATAGCTATGCTACGACTTACGAATACGCAATATTCGATGTTCCAAAGGTGACTCAATGGGAGTCGGATAAGAGTGATTTTCATAATGAAAAAATTTTAAAGTTGTTTTGGTTGTAATTATCGGAGCAAAAATAAAAACATTTTTTGTATTAATCAAGAAAATCTATGATATTTTTTAGTGCAAATGTGTTTTATGTGACTAAAAATAACAATAATACAGGTTAAATTGATTTTTGGATGGGGTTGCGTAAGCTCCGCAAAGGCAAATCTGTTTCATTTCTTGCTTGCGCAAGTTCCGGATGGAAGAATCTATTTTGCTTCTCGCTTGCGTAAGCTCCGCAAAGGCGAGTCTGTTTCATTTCTTGCTTGCGTAAGCTCCGGATAGAAGAATCCATTTTACTTCTCGCTTGCGTAAGCTCTGCATGGGCAAATCCGTTTTGTTTTTTACTTACGTAAGCTTCGTGAAGACGATTTTTTTTGCTTATTTTGAGGGTCGGGAAAAAAAGAAAGAGTTTTTTATATACTTCTATTCCCGAATGTAGTATGGCTGGGTTTAGATACCTCACTGCATTGTTATTGGTTGGTTGAAAATTTAGTTGGCATGTAACAATCCAATTATTGGGATGGAAGTCTGCTCGTGTTTTTATCTCAAGCCTGATCAACGCATCCACCCAATTGCTTACCTCTTGCTGCTTACAGCTTACTGCTTGCTAATCTATTTCCAACTGTAATCCGTTTTTCAGAATGTCCAGCGCGGGGTTTTGTTCAGCCATAATTCGGTATCGCTCTTCGGGTGTATTGGCACGCTGAACGGCAGTTTCTTCCATCACTTTAACCGACATTTTGACCGATGAGTTTTCCAGCTTGGTATGCATAAACTCCATAATATCCGCCAGAAGTCGTTTTAATTCTTTTTCCTGTAGTGTATTACTAACCGTAACTTCAAAAGTGGTGTCAGTGGTCATTTGTGGTATACTGCTTCTGAAGAAGCTTACCATGCGCCCCAGTTCGGGAATGGTTTCGGCAAATTGCTGCCAGGCACGAATCAGATCGTCATGCGTAAAAGGCAAGTTTTGTAGCACTTTGGGTGCTACGGGTGTTTCGGTATGAGTGGTTTGTTCTGTTGAAGTGTTGATTGGTGCCGAAATAGAAATACTTCCCGGACGCTGAAATGTTGGCTTTGTATCGGCCACCACATCTTTTGGTCTGGCAGTGATAGTTGGACGTTCTATATGTGGTGGTTGAGGGGTGGGAGTCTGCTGATGATGAACTACCGTGGGTGTTACAACAACCTGAGCCGCCTTGCTTTCAGTGTGAACCGGTGCCGTTATTGTCAGCTTTTGTATAGGTGCAGGCTGTTCATCAGCTAGTATGGACTTTTTTTTTTCATCCGTCAGTTGGCACAGACGAATTAAAGCCAGCTCCACAAGTAGCCGTTTATTTTTACTTTGTCGGTAATCAATGTCGCAGTCATTGCTTATTTTCAGCGCCTGAAACAGAAAGTCGGGGGTGCACAGTTGCGCCTGTGTTTTGTAGCGTTCGCCTATGTCGGCACCCACTTCCAGCAGCGAGATGGTTTGCGGATCTTTGCTAACCAACACATCGCGCAGGTGCGAGCTGAGTCCGGTAATGAAATGGTGCGCGTCGAATCCTTTGTTTAATATCTCGTTGAAAATAAGCAGTGATTGGCTTACGTCGTTTTTCAGAAATGCTTCTACCAACCGGAAATAATATTCGTAATCCAGCACATTCAGGTTGTCGATAACTCCCTGATAAGTGATGTTATTGCCACAGAAACTTACCAGCTGGTCGAAAATAGACAGCGCATCGCGCATTCCACCGTCGCTCTTCTGAGCCACCACGTTCAGGGCATTTGCATCTACCGTTACGCCTTCTTTTTCGGCCACCATTTGCAGGTGTTTCACCGTGTCGGATACTGTGATCCGGTTTAAATCATAAATCTGACAGCGCGAAAGTATAGTCGGGATAATCTTATGTTTTTCGGTAGTTGCCAGAATAAAAATGGCATGCGCAGGCGGTTCTTCCAGCGTTTTCAGAAATGCGTTGAAAGCTCCTTGTGACAGCATGTGGACCTCATCTATGATATATACGCTGTATTTGCCTATCTGTGGTGGTATGCGCACCTGATCGGTAAGCGACCGTATATCGTCCACCCCGTTGTTCGAAGCCGCATCCAGCTCGTGTATGTTGTACGAGCGTTGTTCGTTGAACGATACGCAGGATTCGCATTCGTTACAGGCTTCAAAGTCGGCAGTCAGGTTTTGACAGTTGATGGTTTTAGCAAATATACGGGCACAGGTTGTTTTCCCTACTCCGCGTGGCCCGCAAAACAAATAGGCATGTGCCAGATGATTGCTTTTGATGGCATTCTTTAGAGTTGTTGTCAAAGATGATTGACCAACAACCGAGTTGAACGTGGATGGGCGATACTTGCGTGCCGATACAATGAAATTATCCATAAATTGAAACCTTTTTCTGCTTTTGCCTGCAAATATACTGAAAATAGATTGTCCCCCGTTCATTAAAAAAAAGATTTCTGAAAAAAAGGAGGTTTCTAAAAATTGCTTACCTTTGTCAATCAATTCAGTGACCTGGGAAAGTTCAGATCTTTAAATTGCTCACTTTTTTATATGTTTTCAGCTTACGCATAACTTTCATTTATCATGGATGATTCTCAAAAAACAGGAAAAAAATTCGGTAAAAAGTTTCTGAATAAATACCTCATCGTATTTTTGATCTTTACTGTCCTTGTTACGTTCTTCGATGAACATAGCTTGATTCATCGTTGGCAAACCTATCGCCGAATTGTGCGGATGGAAAAAGAGTTGAAGTATTATCAGGATGAAATTGAAACCAATCGGCAAAAGCGAAATGAGCTTCAGTCCAGCAACGAAAATCTGGAAAAATTTGCCCGAGAACATTATTTTATGAAAAAAGAAAATGAAGATATTTTTATAATCAAAGAATGAAACAAAAACAACCCTCTCAAATCCTTTTTATAATTGCAGGGACACTAACTATTTTTGGTGCATTTGGTCAGCTGTTCAATTTGGCACTTGCTCCGTACTTATTCTCACTTGGCTCCGGCTTATTGATTTATGTTCAGGGAAGAATTGCTTACGACCTCAAAACATCCGATGCCCGGTTACGGCGTTTGGTCCGATTGGGTTTCCTTACCAGTTTGATGTTGGCAATTGCTGCTTATTTAATGTTCACCGGTTCTAACTCATGGGTGGTATTAGTATTGATGTATGCCGCTTCGTCTTTCTTTCTCTCATTCCGCGGAAACTAGTTCTCGATACATGGATAAAAAAGCAGGTCGATTCTGAATTCAGAATCGACCTGCTTTTTTATTGGTTTTGAACTTGCTGCTTATTTCCGGGCTGCAAAGCGTTCGTTCAGCAACTTGGTAACTTCAGCTGTAATATCATATCCCTTTTCGGCATACAGAACGTTGTCGCTCGAAGTATTACTCAGAATCATTTGATACTTATGATCTTTGTTGAATTGTTTCATGAAAGCATTGATGGTGTCGCGCAGTTGCTCACTCATCTTTTGCTGAATCTGAACTAATTGTTTGCTCAGGTCTCCATCCAGTGCCTGTAAATCCTGTTGTTTCTTCTGTAATCGTGTTTGTTCCTGTTCTGCACGATCACGACTCAGGAAAGCATTGTTTTCCAGTTTGTGTTGAAATTCAGCCATCTCTACTTGCAACTGACGTGCTTTGGTATTGATTGTAAGGCGGGAATCTTCTTGCTTTTTAATCAGCGATTCATTAGCGTCTTTAGCAAATTGATAATGCAATAAGAGCGAATCAATATTAATATAGGCAATTGGCAATTTCCCCGATATTGCTACATCTTTACCTGTTGCAAGTTGCTTTATTGTTGGATTTGATTTATTGCTCAAAACCAAAACAAAAAGCACTACAATAGCTATAGCCAAAATGGCATTAATAATGATCGATACGTTTTTCATTCGCCTAAGTTTTCTGTTATTTTATTTAATTGGGGCTTTTGATAGCCTGAATTATTTTTTAAAGTGAATGCAAAGATAATTTTTTTAGAACACTTCGGTATAATGCTTGGCCTATTTTTAGGAAAATGAATGTTTAGTTATATTTCTTAACATTGAGGTTTTGTCTTGTTGTGTTCTGTAAATATAATTATACCATTATTCTTATATAACTACTTAAAAAAAAGCGAAATGAAATAGTTTTCATTCCGCTTTGAAGCCGTTCATTTAAATATGTATTAATAACGTTCTGAAACGATTTTCCAATCAATCAAATCCCATAGTGCTGCAACGTAATCGGGACGGCGATTTTGATAATCAAGATAATATGCATGTTCCCATACATCCACGGTAAGTAACGGGATTAAACCGTGGGTAATAGGGTTTCCAGCATTGCTTTCCTTTACAATAGAAAGTTTACCATCGGCATCTTTTACCAACCAAGCCCAACCTGAACCAAATACCGATACAGCGGCCTTGTTGAATTCGGCTTTAAAAGCATCCAACGAACCCCATGCTGCATCAATAGCTTTGGCTAGTTTATCGCTGGGAACGCTACCTTTGTTTGGTGTCAGCGAAAGAAAATAGAAAGTGTGATTCCAGATCTGAGCTGCATTGTTGAAAATAGGTCCTTCTGATTTTTTTACAATTGTTTCAAGATCAGCGTTTGCAAATTCGGTTCCTTCTACCAGACCGTTCAGATTATTTACATAGGTTTGGTGGTGTTTACCATAATGAAAACTGATAGTTTTTTCGCTGATAATAGGTTCTAATGCATTCTGTGCATAAGGTAATTCTGGCAATGAAAATTTCATGACTTAATTGTTTTAATGAGTTAGTAATATATCGATTTTATAATTTTCTGTTTCTAAAACGTCGTTTGGTGCTGTTTTGTTTCAGAAGGTAGCTGTTTTTTTTGCAAAATTTATTAATACTATTGTTTTCCTGCATTTTTCTTATCATCTTTGTAGTCGAAATGAGACAGATGATAAAAAGGCAGGCCAATTAATATAATTATGCCTTCCTGTTCTTCAAAAGAATAATTATTCGTAAACAATAAACCCATAAACAAATTAAACATGAAATCAATTCGATTGACAGTTGTGTTGGCCGTAGTAATTATGGCAACATCTGCCTGTAAAACTAAACAAAAAATAGCTGAAATTCAAGCAGGTGCAAATATCGAAGCCGGTGCTCCTAAAACAACAATTGCTCCTACTATTCCTTCAGCACCTTCGTACACAACTCCAGAGACTCCAAAGAGTGAAGTGGCTGAAAACGAAGTTACTCGAAATGAAAATTTTAGCTTAGTTGATGGTGGTGATGGTGCTTTGAATTATAAATACTATGTTGTTGTAGGTAGTTTCGGTAAACAAACCAATGCAAAAGGCTTGCAAAGCACATTGAAAGCCGAAGGAAATCAGGCTATCATAGTTGTTAACGAAAAAGGAATGTATCGGGTACTGATTTCTGCTTATAATGATTACAAACAAGCTCACGTTCGCATCAAAGAAATTTCAAACCGATTCCCTGATGCATGGGTATTGGTACATAAATAAGAACAAACAAATTTATAAAAAAGAGACATAGCCAATTGGTTATGTCTCTTTTTTATAAAACAGTAGTCGATTTCGTTCGAAATTTACGAATGAAAATAAAGATTGTAATAAAAGCAACTACTGTGGCCAATGCATCTGAAACAGGCATGGCATACCAGGCTCCACTAAGCCCTAAAATAGGTGGAAATAGTAGCAGACAGGGAATCAGAAATAGAAATTGGCGCGTCAGACTTAAAAAAATAGATATTTTTGCTTTCCCTATTGATTGAAAAAAGTTGGTAATAACAATCTGTGATCCGATAATAGGAAATAGTGCAACCGAGATTCGCAATGCTTTACTCGCTATGGCTTGAAGTTCTTTGTCGCGTGTAAAAAGGGAGGCCGTTTCGTCCGGGAAAAATGTTCCGATAATAAAGCCAATTGTTGTTATACAACTTCCTATAATCACAGCATATTTCAACGTGCTAAACATCCGGTTAAAGTTTTTAGCACCGTAATTATACCCTATGATGGGCTGAGTTCCCTGATTTAACCCTATAATAATCATTACTATCAGTGTATTTACACTGTTGATTATTCCAAAAGCTCCGATTGCCAGATCACCCCCGTAATGAATCAGCGTAGAATTTACCAACAGCACAACACAGCATGTTGCCATTTGCATGCTAAAGGGCGACATGCCGATACTGATGATAGATTTCACAACATCCTTTTCTAGTCTGAAGTTCTTGCGATGAAAGCGTAAATTAGAGCTTTTTTGTAGAAAATGGGATAAAACCCAAATGGTTCCAATCAGGTATGATATATTTGTTGCCCAGGCTGCACCTTGTATACCCCAATGAAAACCAAAGATAAATATAGGCGCCAGAATTGCATTAATAACAGCACAAATTATCATGGTATACATGGCTTTAGTTGGATAGCCTGAAGCCCGCATAATATTATTGAATCCATAGCTGAGTGCCGTAAATATTCCTCCTGGAATGATAATCTGCATGAAGTCTTCGGCATAATGGATAGTTCTGCTTGTCCCTCCAAAAAGAAGAAGAACATCACGCATGAAGATGTATGAAATAATAACAACCGTTCCCGAAATGACTAATGTGAGAGTGAAGGCATTCGCAAGTATTTTCTCGGCTTTTTCTATGTTATTCTGACCTAATGTAATTGAGATCCGAGCTGCAGAGCCGGCTCCAATCAACATTCCAAATGCCATAAGAAAAATCATAAACGGGAAAGTAAGTGCTAACCCCGATATGGCTAACGGACCGACTCCCTGCCCGATAAAAATCCGATCAACAACATTATACAATGACATTACAACTGTTCCTGTAATAGCAGGGAGCGAATACGTCCAGATAAGTTTGCCTATATTCTCAGTTGCAAGTTTATTTGTTATTGTGGTTTGATTAATCATAAGAGTTTTTGAGAATATTGAATTCTTTTGTTTTGGTGCTTATAAAAGATCACTGGCCAGTTCGGACAGGAAGCTTCTTTCTCCTTTTAATAAATTGATGTGAGCAAAGATGTTTTGTCCGCGCATACGGTCGATCATGTACACCAAGCCATTGGAAAGCATATCCAGGTAGGGTGAATCTATTTGTTGAATATCTCCGGTAAATACAATTTTTGTACCTTCGCCTGCTCGGGTAATGATGGTCTTGATTTCGTGCGGCGTTAGGTTTTGGGCTTCGTCAACAATAAAAAAAGTATCGCTCAGGCTTCGTCCCCGGATATATGCTAATGCCTCGATGACTAACTGTTCATTGCGTTGCATTTCTTCAATTAATCTGATTTCTTTGCCCTGATATGAAAAATTATGCTTAATCACATTCAGGTTGTCGAATAGCGGCTGCATATAAGGAGCAACTTTTTGTTTTTCGTCCCCGGGAAGGAATCCAAGATCTTTATTTCCCAGTGCCACAATAGGTCTGGCCAGTAGAATTTGTTTATATGCTTCGTTCTTTTGCAAAGCGGCGGCAAGAGCTAATAATGTTTTTCCTGTTCCCGATTTTCCAGTCAAAGCAACTAGCTTTACATCTTCATCAAGCAGTACATTCATAGCAAAAGCTTGCTCTGCATTGCGGGGCTCTATGCCAAAAGATCTTTCTTTTTCAACTCGTTTTATCATCCCTGTTTGAGGGTTGTAACGAGCTAATACGCTAGATCGCACACTTTTCAATATGAAGCACTCTTGAGGTTCTATGTCTGACGAAAAATCCAGTTCGTCAACAGAAATACTTCCATCGCCGGTGTAAAGCCGATCGATAAGTTCCGGCGCAATGTTCTCGTATGTTTCGTATGTTTTTTCAAAAACATTGAAATCGGTAACTTTATCATTGATGTAATCCTCGGCTTCCAGTCCCA
>JAATGT010000044.1 GCA_015654525.1 Bacteroidales bacterium | reverse complement strand
TTTATTTATTTTTTGGTTGAAGCAATTAACCGATCAAAAATTATCAAACCGACATTACCTGATTCAACACATTATCTCATTAACTTTCTTTTCCAAGCCGGAATATTTTCCACATTTTTTAATGTAGATTCATCTTCCAAATCGTCGAGCGTAAAAACAGGCATTTCTGCTTCCTTAGGCAATTCGGGTTCCACAGCCGGAGCTACGTTTCCATAATATTGTTCAAAGGCTTTATCTGTATTCAGTTTAGCTGGCTCGGGCTCTATCTTTTCGGGAGCAACTACGACAGGTTCAGGTTCCGGCTCTTTTTCTTTTTCCTTTTTCGGAGCTTCAAAGAATTTAGAAGCTTCAGCACTCATAGCAGGTTTGGTGTGCGTGTGCGCTTTAGCTATATTGGTCGGCATGCCGGGAATATCACTTACATCAAACCCTGTGGCTATCAGTGTAATTTTCACCTGATCTTCCAATTCATCATCGAAACTTGCACCCCAGATAACTTGAACATTTTCACCCACCTTGGACATAAATTCGTGAATTTGTTCCACTTCTTCCATTCTGATTTGATCAGTATTAGAACAATACAAACTCAACAAAATCTTGCTGGCCCCACTCACATCGTTGGTATTCAACAATGGAGAATTCAGCGCATCTTCAATGGCTTTGGTAATACGACCCTCGCCTGACGCATAACCGGTATTCATAATGGCCACATTTCCATCTTTCATTATGCTATACACATCGGCAAAGTCAGTGTTTATATAGCCGGGAACGGTTATAATTTCAGCGATGGCTTTTGCTGCATTTGTCAACACATCATCCGCTTTAGCAAAAGCATTGGAAAGTTCCATATCAGGATATATTTGCTTCAACTTCTCGTTATTAATAACCAGAATAGCATCTACATGTTCGCTTAGTGCAGCCACTCCTTCCAGTGCCTGACGAATTTTCATATTTCCTTCAAAAGCAAACGGAATAGTGACAATACCCACAGTAAGAATACCCAAATCGTGCGCAGCTTTAGCCACCACCGGCGATGCACCGGTACCGGTTCCACCACCCATCCCGGCAGTGATAAAAACCATCTTGGTATTATCTTTCAGCAAGTCCTGAATACGATCAATCGATTCTTCGGCAGCTCTTTTAGCAACTTCAGGTTTTCCACCTGCTCCCAGTCCTTCGGTTGTGTCAATACCCAATTGTATTTTTGTAGGTACCGGTGATTTGACCAAGGCCTGATTGTCGGTATTACAAACCACAAACGAAACATCGGTAATTCCCTGACGATACATGTGATTAACAGCATTTCCACCGCCACCACCAACGCCAATAACTTTAATAATCGAACTGTCAATCAGTGGCAATTCTAAGGGTAAACTGTCGTCTAAATATCCCATATCTTCTTAATTGAAAATTAAAAATTCACAAATCGTAATTATATTTACTGTCACTTATAACTAATTCAGCTTGTTGTCATCATTGAAAAAGCTAAGAAATCCGTCAGCAATTTTATCCTTGAATTTCTTTCTAGGAATTTTCGGCTCTTTGCCCGGTGTATTTACTGTTACTTCAACCGGATGTTCTTTTCGATACTCATTTGTCAGCAAAATAGTACCAATCAATTGAGCATATTTTGGATCATGATATTTTTCGGGTGTGTTGTCGTCCAACCATTCGGAATGGTCACCAAACCGGGCATAAATACCTGTCTTTTCGGCAATATACTCAATCATATTATTCAATTTAGATCCACCACCTGTGATAACAATACCTGCATCCAATGTAAAAGATAAATCAGCTATCGTATCAAAAATAGGCTGCATCATTTCGTCCAGACGTGCTTCTATAATCGTTGCCAGAAATTTGGTTGAAATCTTCACCGGAGGATTATCCACTTCTGCGGAAGCAATCTGAATATACATCGGTTCATCCACCATCGATTCCATGGCAAAACCTTTGAGGCACTTAAGTCGTTCGGCATTTGCCTCATTGATGCCCAACTCCTGAATATCTTTAGTGATGTTTTTAGCACCAAGCGGAACCACCAACAAGTTTTGTAACACATCGTTGCGATAAACTGCCAATGTAGTAGTAGTAGCTCCAAAATTAATCAGCGCCGCTCCCACTTCACGTTCCTGCGCATCCAGCACCACCGTCGACAAGGCTTCTACGGCCAATGGATTGTACTCCAACACAATTCCCGTACGATCAAAACAACGTTCAAGTTCGGTTTTTATTATTGAATTACCATAAACTACATGATAATTAGCTTTTATCTGAATGCCACTTTGACCCACAGGGTCTTCCATGGTTTTTCCATCCAATATATATGAAACAGGAATAACATCAAAAATAGTTATCTCCGGATGACGAAATTTCAGTTCACATTCTTCAACCATCTCCGCCAGCAACTCATTGGTAACTACATCGTGCTTAGGCACAAACCGATTGACAGACGAGACTATGTGCTTCATGCTTTTAGCCCCAACACTCACCGACACCTGTGATATTTCAGGCATCCTGGCACTATTTTTCAACAGTTTAAGCAACTCACTCACCTTAAAAGAAGCTCCCGATGGCTTTTCTACAATTCCCCATCGAACATCATCGGACGCTTTTGATTCTTCAGATAGAATTTTTACAGCACCGTTCTCGAGCACTTCAGCTGCCATAGCCGAAATACATGTACTCCCAAAATCTATCGCTATAAGTTTTTTTGAAATCATAATTTCTTGGAAATAATACTATCTTTTTTTTCAGTTATGACCTTCTTCAGCTCCGGCTCCTGACCAACTTTACTACAAACAACCTGATCTTTATATCGTAAATCAATAACTTTATATTTATTCCAACCAACAACATTGAGTCCTTTCAGGTATAACTTATGAAGTTTCTTCAGTTTAGCCTGATAATTATCCAATGTTCCCAACTTAATAATTGTATCACCCACACGAGGCACCAATTCTATTTTCAGATCATCGCAAACATATATTTGTTCAATCTGTGCGTTCCAGAAGGGATTTTCTTCCAAAAAAGAAATAAAATCAAACATTTTACTTGTCATCATCGAAACTGTAGTACGCCCCGAAACAACGGGCACGTAAGCAGCGTAATTCATCGACACCGGCATTGTCTTTCGGTCCGCATCCACATAATAACTAATGAAACCAACCACTCTGAATTTTGGACTACGCTGTAAAATCCGAATTGTCACCACTCCGGCTGGTGTTTTGTAGCATTGCACAACCTTGATCATCGGATTTTTACGAAGTAGCTCTTCAATAGATTCAGTACGAATATGTTTTATCGTCTTCCCTACCGGATTCAGATTATTGTCATCCAAAATCTGTGCTATTTCTTTTTCGGTAACCAATTGTTTACCGTTATCCTCCATCATTATAATGTCAAGCTTCCGGCACACATTATCTTTTTCTCTTCCGGAAAAATACCGCAATGAAAAAACCAGACACCCCAAAACCAATATGGCAAAGAAAGCAATCAATATGTATTTCCAAATGGGTTTCATTATTAGTGCTAAATGATCAGATTATACTTGTTGATTTCTTCAGTTGTTCTCTAATCAACGGCACCATCTTATCAATGTCACCGGCCCCAAATGTGACCAAAACATCCAAATCCTTTTCTTTCAGCAAAGGTAATAGATTTTCCTTGCTGCACAAAGATTTGTTTTTTAGTTTAACATCACGTAAAATCAAATCTGAATCAACGCCTTCAATAGGCAACTCGCGAGCCGGATAAATATCCAGCAATATCAATTCATCGAGCTGTGATAACGCCTCTGCGAAAGCAGGAGCAAAATCACGCGTACGGGTATAAAGATGCGGCTGAAAAATACCCGTTATTTTTCGCGTAGGATATAAGTTACGTATAGATGAAATGCTTGCTTTCAGTTCACTGGGATGATGTGCATAATCATCCATGTACACAATTTTATCCGATTTATAAACCACATTAAAGCGGCGATAGATTCCCGAGAAAGAAGAAATCCCGGTACGAAGCTCTTCATGCGAGACACCATTCAACCAAGCCAACGCCATAGCTGCAACGCTATTCTCTACATTTATCTGAACGGGCACCCCTAAACGGACATCGGATATCCGGTCGTTTGGAGTCACAAAGTCGAAATGAATTTCACCTTTTACAGTGCGAATATTATCAGCACTAAAATCACCACCATCATTCATCGAATAGGTATAAAGTTTCACACCTTTTTGGAGCTGCGGAACAATATCAATCCCTTTTCGCATAATCAATGCACCACCGGGACGAATAAGCGATGTAAAATACTCAAAACTTTCATGAAAAGCTTTCGGCGTCTCATAAATATCCAGATGATCAGGATCAACCGAAGTGATCACAGCCATATAAGGTGAAAGTTGATGAAAAGAACGATCATATTCATCTGCCTCAATCACCACCAGATTACTTTCGGCCGAAAGCAATAAATTGGTATTATAATTATTGGCTATTCCACCTAAAAATTCATTGCAAGATACCTGCGATTGGTACAATAAATGAGCAGTGATAGTTGATGTTGTTGTTTTACCGTGCGTTCCGGCAATACAAATACCTTTGCTCTGACGTGTAATATCACCCAGAACCTGAGCGCGCTTTTGAATTGTAAAATTATTTTCCTGAAAATATCTCAGTTGTGGATGATCACTAGGAATAGCCGGTGTAATAATAATCAACGTACTCTCCGACTTCGTAAAAACAAATGGAATTTCATCGACATCCTGATTGAAACTAACCATAATACCTTCCGTTTGAAGTTCAGACGTAAGTTTAGTTTCAGTGCGGTCGTAACCAGCTACCTGAAAACCCTTGGTATAAAAATAGCGAGCTAACGCGCTCATGCCTATCCCACCAATTCCTAAGAAGTAATATTTTGTAAACTTATTCATGTTCTGTTTTTCAAATAACTTTAGAAAAATTTGCTACTAATCAGCCAATAACTTCAGGATTTCAGCAGCAATTCTATCCGCTGAGTCTCTTTCCGCAAGTTTAAGTATATTTTCGCTCATTTTATTCAATTCTGCAACATCAACAATCAGTTCCAATGCTTTATTTACCAATTGTTCTTTTGCATCAACATCTTTTATCATCACTGCAGCATCTTTTTGTACGAGCGCCAATGCATTTTGCGTTTGATGATCTTCAGCTACATTCGGTGACGGAACCAAAATAACAGGTTTAGCTAACAAACATAGTTCAGAAATAGAACTTGCACCAGCACGTGACACTACTAAATCGGCAATGGAATAAGCCAGATCCATCCGCGAAACAAAATCGGTCACCAACAAACGGGCTGACGAAAATGCGACTGCTGCTTTTCGAGCATCTTCTATATAAAATTTACCTGTTTGCCAGATAACCTGCACATTGCTGTTCGACAATTGCTCAAGCCCGGCTATAATACTTTGATTAATAGTTCTGGCACCCAAACTTCCACCAACAACCAAAATCGTTTTTTTATTCGGATCAAATTTAAAAAACTGATATGCCTCCATGGTCTTTGGAGCAACAGAAAACAAATCCTGACGAACCGGATTACCGGTAAGTACAATCTTATCCTTCGGGAAAAAGCGTTCCATGCCTTCGTAGGCTACACAAATTCGTTTTGCATTTTTTGCAAGTAGCTTATTAGTCACTCCAGCATACGAATTTTGTTCCTGAATCACAGTCGGAACTCCATGGGAAGCAGCTGCCCGTAATGTGGGTGCACTGGCATAACCACCAACTCCAATAGCAACATCAGGTTTAAAACGACGAATAATTCGGTGCGCCTGCACTAAACTGCGAAATAAATTCAACAACACTTTTATATTGCGTAACATATTTTTTCTATCGAAACCACTCACCGGTAGCCCCTCAATAGGATATCCAGCTGCAGGAACACGCTCCATCTCCATACGACCAAGTGCCCCCACAAATAAAATGTCAGCATCAGGAAGTTGTTTTTTAAGTGCATTGGCTATGCTGATTGCCGGAAATATATGCCCTCCAGTTCCACCACCACTGATAATGAATTTACGCTTCATAATAACTCTTTTTATTGACCATCAATTCATCATTTCACAATTGATAAACCTTACAAAATTACGCAAAAAATAACGATTTACAAATTATCCAGCTCAACCACAGGCAAAACATCTTCGACAGTTTCAGAGTCGCCCTCCATCGGGAGTTGCTCCTCCTCTTTTATCTGGCGCGTTATTCCAAATATAATTCCAAAATAAACACAAATAATTAAAATAGAAGTACCTCCCCTACTAATCAGAGGCAATGGTTGCCCTGTTACTGGAATTAAACTTGTAGCCACCGACATATTAATAAATGTTTGTATGACGATCATCAGCGAAAGTCCGATAACCAAAATTGCAGCAAACACCGAAGAACATTTCGTAGCTATTTGTCCCGCTCGAAAAAGTAAAATCAGATAAAGAATTATAACCAGCACACCACCAATCAATCCCATTTCCTCCACTATAATAGAAAAGATAAAATCGGAATATGCCTGTGGAAGATAATCACGTTCTACACTATTTCCTGGTAAAACTCCGAAAACACCTCCACGAGCAATGGCTATCTGTCCGTATTTTTCCTGACGGTTCTTATCATTAATAACATATTTATTTTCTTTTACTCCCTTATCCGAATGCCTTTCTATACGGGCAACCCAAGTGTATGCACGCTTAAACATATGTGGCATTGAGTTTTCCGGTATAGTTTTTACGGCTCCGTACCCTAACAATAGAGCAATTACCAAGATACCAGCCATTGATCCCAGATATTTTAATGATATTCGGCCAATAAACATCATAATAAATACCACTGTAAACAAAATAAATGCTGTAGAAAAATTTTCTAACAAAATCAGTCCGCAAATAATAATCAGTATAATCATTGTATTGCGGAAATAAATCCACTCATCTTTGGTATTATCCCTGATTCTTGAAATAAGATCGGCAGCAACGATAATAACCGAAAGTTTAGCCAATTCTGATGGTTGAAACTGAACCCCACCTATAACTAGCCAACGGGCTGCGTCATTTTCACTATGCCCTTTAAATAATACGAAAACAAGTAAAGCAGCAGAAATTACCAGTCCAAAATAGGATAAAATTCGGATGATTTTATAGGGAACTAAATGAACTGCAAAGGCAATTAAAACCCCTCCAACCAAAAAACCGAAATGACGTAATACCGGCATAAGATGACTACTAGCCTTATAAGCTAATGTACTTGACGCACTGTACATCTCAATAATAGATAGGATACAAAGAGCAATAAACACAACCCATAAAGTCGTATCACCTTTCAAATATTTTTTGAATAATGTTTCCATATCGTTTTAGTCAAAATTCAAATTTCAAAAAACCGGATGCCTTTACTCTTTTATCAACTATCGCATCAAACCATCACGGCTTATCATTTCATAAGTTTCTTACACAAGCTTTAAATTGTTTGCCTCTGTCTTCATAACTTTTAAACAAGTCGAAACTGGCACAACAAGGTGAAAGCAAAACTGTATCACCATCCGAAGCCATTTCATAAGCCGTAGTTACAGCATCTTCTATTGATTGGACATCCGTTATTTTTGAAACTTTGCCATCAAAGAATTTATGCAGAGGAGAATTATCCAGCCCCATAAAAATCAATGCTTTTACTTTATCATGAACTAACGCTTCAATTTCAGAATAGTCATTACCTTTATCGGTTCCACCCAAAATCAACACAACCGGCGTTTTCATACTTTGAAGTGCATACCAACACGAGTTCACGTTCGTTGCTTTTGAATCGTTAATAAAACGTATATTTTTTACAGTAGCAACATATTCCAGACGATGTTCAACACCTTGAAAATCCTGCATAGACTGCCTAATACTCTCTTTCCGGACATTTACAATAGAAGCGGCCAATCCGGCAGCCATTGAATTATAGGTATTGTGCATACCCTGCAAAGCTAATTCTGTTGTCGGCATAGTAAATAAAGATTTAATAGTTTTTATAATTAAGTCATCATTTTCAATAAAAGCTTTTGTTTTTTCGGTACGTTCAATAGCAAACGGATACATAGCAGATTGAATGTTCCGTTTAGCAAGTTCAGCTTTAATAACCGGATCATTTTCCCAAAAGATAAAAGCATCTTCGGCTGTTTGGTTTTGAGTAATCCGAAATTTCGAATCCACATAATTCTGAAAATTATATTCGTACCTATCCAAATGATCAGGTGTAATATTTAGTAATATAGCGATATCAGCTTTAAATTCAGTCATTCCATCAAGTTGGAAACTACTCAACTCAACCACATAATAATCAAAAGAATCAACAGCAACCTGCAATGCCAAGCTTTGCCCTACATTTCCAGCCAGCCCTACGTTTAGTCCTGCATTTTTCAGAATATGGTAAACCAACATTGTTGTAGTTGTTTTTCCATTACTGCCTGTGATACAAATCATCTTAGCCTGCGTGTAACGTCCGGCAAATTCGATTTCTGAAATTATCGGTATTCCAAGTGCATGCAATTTTTTTATCATTGGAGCCTTATCCGGAATTCCCGGACTCTTAATCACCTCATTGGCATTTAAAATCAATCCTTCAGTATGTTGTTTTTCTTCCCAAATAATTTCATACTTGTTCAACAACGCTTTATATTCGGGTTTTATTTCCGATAAATCGGAAAGAAATACATCAAAACCTTGTTTCTTTGCCAACACGGCAGCTCCAGCCCCACTTTCGCCTCCACCAAGTATTACTATTCGTTTCATTTTATTTTACTATCTTATTTTCAATGTAATGATTGTTACGGCAGCCAAAATAATTCCAATAATCCAAAAGCGAATCACTATTTTCGATTCGGGCATAGCTTGCAATGGTCGTTGAAAAATGGCCTGAATACCCGCGTTGCCTTGTTTCTGGTAATGATGATGTAACGGTGTCATTTTAAACACGCGTTTTCCTTCACCATACCTTTTCTTCGTATACTTAAAGTAAGCAACCTGAATCATAACTGATAAATTTTCTACTAAGAAAACACCACACAATATTGGAATCAGTAATTCTTTACGAATGGCAATAGCAAAAACAGCAATAATTCCACCTAGGGTTAAACTGCCCGTATCACCCATAAAAATTTGTGCGGGATAAGCATTATACCACAAAAAGCCAATGGTAGCACCTATGAAAGCTCCGGCAAAAATCAACATCTCGCCGGTTCCCGGTAAATACATAATATTTAAATATCCCGAATAATTAACATTACCTGAGACATAGGCCAAAATACCCAGAATAACTCCTATAATAGCCGAGGATCCTGTTGCTAAGCCATCCAAACCATCGGTAAGATTGGCTCCGTTTGAAACGGCAGTTACAATAAAAATGGCCACCACCACAAATAAAATCCAACCATATCGCTGAGCATTAACTCCCGCCCATCTAAATGCATCGGCATAATTAAGATTATTATTCTTTACAAACGGGATAGTTGTCTTGGTCGATTTGGTGTTATGCTTAGCATAAAGTACATTTTCAACACGTTGAGTTATGCCTTTTACTTCTATATTTTCGCGAATGACAACATCCGAACTCATATACATAGTAAGACCAACAATTAAGCCAAGTCCTACTTGACCTACTATTTTAAACCGACCACTCAAGCCTTCTTTATTTTTACGAAACACCTTAATATAATCGTCTAAGAAGCCAATCAAACCAAGCCAAATGGTAGTGATCAACATCAAAATGATATAGGTATTAGTCAGGTTTGCCAGCAAAATAGTCGGCACAAAAATGGCGATAATAATAATAACACCCCCCATGGTTGGTGTTCCTTTTTTGCTCATTTGCCCTTCCAGTCCCAAATCGCGAATTGTTTCACCAATTTGTTTTTTCTGTAAATAATCAATGATGCGTCGTCCAAACAAGGTAGAGAGCACAAGAGCCAGAATAAATGCCAGACCTGTTCTAAACGAGATATAATTAAACAAGTGAGCCCCTGGAAAAATAAATTTACTTTCTAAAAACAGAAATAAATGGTACAGCATATCTATTTACAATTTATCAATTTACTACTTTTACAATTACCGACAGATCAAAAACATTTCCGAACCTCTTCTCTATCATCAAAGTGATGCTTTACACCCTGTATAATCTGATAATCTTCATGCCCTTTCCCGGCAATCAGTACCACATCACCAGCCTGAGCCAATGAACACGCAGTTTTAATAGCTTCTCTACGATCCACAATCGTGAGACTTTTAGCCTTTTGAACAGGATCAAGCCCTGCTATCATATCATTCAAAATATCTTGCGGTTCCTCAAAACGCGGATTATCCGATGTCAATATTGCTTTCCAGCTATCGGCTACCGCTTCACGAGCCATCATCGGACGTTTTCCTTTATCACGGTTTCCACCGCAACCAACTACTGTAATCAGTCTTCCGTTTCCTTGTAATATATTATTAATAGTACTAATTACATTCACCAGAGCATCCGGTGTGTGAGCATAATCTACAATGGCTGTGTATCCTGCCGGAGCATGCAAGGTTTCGAAACGGCCGGAAACAGAATGCAAAGAGCTGATAATACGTAACACTTCCAGTTCATCCTGACCAAGTAAAACTGCAGCGCCAAATACTGCAGATAAATTACTGGCATTAAATTTACCGATAAAAGACACGTTCACTTCTTTATCATTCATATCAAGCAGCATACCTTCAAACCCATGCTCCAGAATGCGGGTTTTGAAATCGGCCATTCCGCGAAGAGAATAAGTATATTTTTTAGCTTTTGAATTCTGAAGCATCACTAGCCCATTTTTATCATCAGCATTAGTCAATGCAAAGGCTTCGACCGACAGATCATCAAAGAAACGTTTTTTTGCTTTCAAATAATTTTCAAAAGTAAGATGATAATCAATATGGTCACGTGTGATATTGGTAAAGATCGCTCCGTCAAATTCCAATCCTGCAATGCGGCGTTGGTCTA
This sequence comes from Bacteroidales bacterium, assembly GCA_015654525.1. Taxonomy (GTDB): domain Bacteria; phylum Bacteroidota; class Bacteroidia; order Bacteroidales; family Paludibacteraceae; genus Paludibacter. The sequence goes on along the minus strand of JAATGT010000044.1, from coordinate 15,645 downwards.
CAGCATGTGAACTAACTTCCATAAAAGCATATTCGCATCCGGCATCAACCATCTGAGCGAGCAATTCATTCAGTTCTAAAGGATCGGGTGTAGTATGTGTTGCCTCTACAGCCACATCATTTACATAGTTGCAGACTGTTGAGAGCAATCCTGACTTATGACCTAGCTGACGAAAGAGTTGATAGAGTAAAGTAGCTATGGTTGTTTTTCCATTTGTTCCGGTCACTCCCACCAAAATCATTTTTGATGACGGAAAGCCGTACCAGGCAGAAGCCATTTTACCAAGTGCATCTGAGCTATTTTCTACTTTCACATAAGCAATAGCCGGATTTATTTCTTCCGGTATTTCTTCGCAAACAATGGCAACAGCACCTTTTTCGATAGCCATCGGAATAAATTGATGCCCGTCTGAAGCAGTTCCCCGTGTAGCCACAAATACATTTCCGGCTTCAACCTTACGGGAGTCAAACTGGATGTTGTTTACTTGTATTTCGGTGTTTCCTACTACTTTCTGCAAAATCACGTTTTGCAATATATCTATTAATATCATATTCGTCGGTTTTTATATCTAAGACAAATTCGTTTACTGAAGATTAATCACAGCAGTACTCCCTTTTCGGGCGACTGTACCTGGTTTTATATTTTGTGTCACAACTTTACCACGGCCCTGAACCTGGACACGCAGACCCAAGTTTTCAAGTATAAAAACAGCATCCTTCGCTCCCATGCCAACAAGATCGGGCACTGCATTTTTCGAAACCGTAATTGGTTCAACACGAGTTCGTTTTTGCTCTGCAAATGACTTCACCCAATCTGTTGAATTCGGAGCCAATGGCAATTGAAGATTTGCCATAACAGTTTGCATTGCCTTATAATATCCAACTTTGGTCAGAGGAATTAAATTTTCCAAATCAATTGAATCGGCATCTACATGAGATGGTTTACGATTTGAATTTAAGGCAACAACACGTTCTGCAATATTTTTAAACACAGAACCAGTCATGCTTCCTCCGGACGCATAACCAATACCCGGTTCGCGCATAACAACGATACAAGAGTAAAGCGGAGCTTCGTAAGGAAAATAGCCACAGAACGATACCTGATGTTTTGTTCCCCCGTCTTTATATCCCTTTTTCCCCTGAGAAATCTGAGCTGTCCCTGATTTACCTGCAATACGCACATATTTCGAATGAACAGCCTTACCTGTACCAAACTTATCCTCAACTACACCCAATAATGCAGAGCGAATTTCTCTCAACGTTGTTGGTTTACAAATTGCGGGGTTAATTACTTCTGTTTTAAATTCTTTTATTATCTGCCCGTTTTTACTCACCGACTTAACAAAGAATGGACGTATTAATTCTCCATCATTAGCTATTGAATTGTAAAATGCCAATGTATAAATCGGAGGAATCTGGGTTTCATAACCTATTGACATCCATGGTAAAGTTGTATTTGACCATTCGTGCGATTTATCCTGAGGATGACGAATAAACGGAGCTGCAGCACCGGGTATTTCCAGATTCATTTTCTCATTCAACTTCATTGCATATAGCTTATTGACAAAGGCAGACGGATTATGTCCGTACGCCTTAACAATAGCGCGGGAAACTCCGATATTTGATGAAGCATAAATTGCTTGTGCAACAGTAATTTTATGATAACCACCATGATTGGCATTGTGGTCTGTCATAGTTCTGTTACCAAACCGATACTCACCATTATAGGTATTAATTGTATCAGTAAGTTTGACCTTTCCTTCATCTAATGCCGCCATTATAGATGCAACTTTGAAAGTAGAACCGGGTTCAACCATATCAGATACAGCACCATTTCTATTTTCGGTATAAGATCCATCTTTGTTTCGTTGCATATTTACAATGGCTTTTACTTCGCCGGAGTGAACTTCCATCAAGATGACATAACCTACAGCAGCATCAAATTGTTTAACTCCATCGAGCAAGGCTTTTTCAGCAATATCCTGCAAATCAACATCTATTGTTGTCTTCACATCCATTCCATCAACAGGTTCTACCTGAACTGTTTCCATGTAGCTATTTGCTATCTTTTGTCGAATAGAAATGCCGGGAGTTCCCAGTAACTCTGTATTAAAACTTTTTTCAATACCATTCTTTCCACCTTTGGAATCATCGGCAAAGATATCACCGATAGTGCGCGAGGCCAACGAACCAAATGGGCGAACACGCCGAAAAAGCTCTTTGGTAATAAGACCACTTTTATTCCTTCCTAAGCGGAAAAGAGGCAAGGTTTTGAGTTCCTTAAGTTGAGCATACGAAATACGGTTAGGAAACAGTTGCAATTCTCCAACTCCGTTTCGGTATGCTTTGGTGAGAGCAGCTTTGTATTGGTAAGGACTTTTATCTTTAAAAAAACTTGACAAGTAGATAGATAAAGAGTCTATATTGTCTTTAAAGAGAGCGCCATCTTTCTCATGCAAAGCCGGAACACGCAAGTCCATATATACATAATATGTAGGGATCGAACTAGCCATTAACCGGCCATTGCAGTCATAAATATTGCCTCTATTCGGCTTTACGACTATATTTGCTTTTACATTATGAGCAGCAAGAGCCATCCATTGATTTCGTTCGACAAACTGAATGACAATAATTCGGTATAGAACGAGAAAAAACGAAAGGCATATTACAGTATACACTATGCCAAACCGAAGGACAATATTTTTTCGCTTATCAGTCATCTATTTTTCTGGAATACTATCTTCAATTACAATGGGCGGGGTTGTTGATTCAATTAGCGGCAGTCCACTTTCGTTTACTTTTCTCAGTACATTCGATTGTCTGCTTATTTCCATTAATTCTGCTGAGATAGTTAATGATTCATACTTTACATCCTGAATTTTCTTTTTCAAGTCTATTTCATGTGCTTGTTGTGTTTCACAATAATATCGGTTGTCAACATACAGGAATGTCAAAACAGCAATCATAATCAACAATCCATATTGCTTTTGAAAGAACTTTTTAGTCAGAATATTTCCATTCAGAATATCGCGAAGGGTACTCGACTTTATATCCGAGAAATCCTCGCTACCCAAAATGGCATCCGCTATTTTCTTAAACCAAGACATCTAACTAATTTACTTTATTTCCGCAATTCTTAATTTAGCACTTCGTGCCCGTGGGTTACGCTCCACTTCAGCTTCGTCGGCAATAATCACTTTACTGTTTACAGCTTTCAACGGAGAAAGTATGTTTCCGTAAAAATCTTTTTCTATCTTTCCTTCAAAGTTACCACTCCGGAAGAAGTTTTTCACCAACCGGTCTTCCAGCGAATGGTAGGTAAGCACCACCAACCGACCTTCGGGATTCAGCACTTGCAGGCTTTGTTCCAGCAAGGATTTCAGCACATCCATCTCCTTATTCACCTCTATGCGCAAAGCCTGAAACACGCGTGCCATATCTTTTTTCTCTTTTTCGCGACCAAAGAATGGTTTTAGCACCTCTATAAACGGAAAAATCCGATCGAAAGGTGCATTATTCCGGGCAATTGCAATAGTCCGTGCTATTTTGCGCGAGTTATGCAATTCGCCATACAAGTAAAACACATCCGCCAGTTGTTCTTCGGAATATGTATTAAGCAAAACAGCAGCTGTCAGTGGCGATTTGGTATTCATCCGCATATCCAGAGCGCCATCAAAGCGGAACGAGAATCCGCGCTCTGCTTCATCGAAATGATGTGATGACACACCCAGATCAGCCAGAATACCATCTACTTTGGTTATATTATGATAACGAAGAAAATTAGTCAGATAACGAAAATTACTCCTTACAAAAATAAATCGTGGATCATTGATCCCGTTTTTGATTGCATCCTCATCCTGATCAAACCCCAGCAGTTTTCCAGTTGGTCCCAGTTTCGATAAAATCTCACGGGAATGACCGCCACCGCCAAAAGTAACATCTACATAAACCCCGTCAGGCTTAATATGTAAACCCTCAATTGTTTCGTTCAGTAAAGCCGGAGTATGATAAACGACAGCCTCCCAATCGCCTGAAGTGGAGTTGGAGTTGCTTTCGTCTTGTATTTGTCTCTTTTTTATTTTCATGTCGCAGAACTTAGAAAAGTTGCTATTCCAATCCCCGTTTAGAGGGTAGGGCTTGTTGGTTTGGGTTGCATCATTCGCTCTTTCAACAAGGCTGAAAAATCGGCCGAAGACATTTTTACTTGTTCATATCGTGTTTTGCTCCAAATGGCAAAACGATCTATCATGCCCACAAACAGCACCTCAGCATTTTCAATACCGATTGCTTGTAGGTTCTTCTTTGAAATCAACACACGCCCCTGCGAATCGACATCCAGCCACTCAGCATCCGACACAAATTGCATCAATAAAAGCTGATCCTGTGGATTCCATTCATCCAGTTTCGATTTGAAATGCTCGACTTTCTCATTCCAAACATGTTCCGGAAAAAGAATCATACAGTCATTTTCAGCATCTTTTCTTATTACAACCCGCTCTTTTTCCCCATCAGGTAGCAACTTGCGATAAGCAGAAGGAATAAATATTCTTCCTTTCACATCGGCTTTCACTTCGTATTTACCTATAAATGTTGACATAATTAATTGAGTCCAATAATTCAACTGTAAAAGTATAGAATAAATTCCAATCTCCCCACAATTCCCCACAAAAAATTTATCAACATTTATTTATTGCACAATTCACAACTTTTAAACCGGTTATGAACAGCTTATCAACAGAAACAACAGAGTCAAAATAGCAAGATAAAACAGTAAAAACAGGTTATTTAAATACAAGATCAACCGTATTTTCATCGTTCTCCGAAAAAGTGGGGAAAGCAAATCGTCGGATTCGCATCTTTTGTTGTTATTTCAATCGTGAACTGCATTGCAACGCAGCAAATTTGCAGCAGTAATATTAGTCCTGTAGTTCGTCCAAATCCCCCCACCTTTCTCTATCAAATGCAAATAGCTACGAGTTAAGTAGCGCCATATAGTTTATATAAAAACATGTCTTAACTGCCCCCAACCCCCTAAAGGGGGCTACCGAGGTGCGATATGCATAAAAACAATCAACAGTTGCACACGACAAAGGTCCCCTTTAGGGGATATAGGGGCGGATTAAAATAATATAAACTTATTTCGAGCACTTACTTACAAGAATACAGCCTAAAAAAGAATGCAATTCAGCTAGGTAATAAGTACGAATACAATGCTCCATTTAAATTTATCAAACACGACACTAATTATCACTCCTGCTATTTATCCCGCATGGCAAGAGTGGTTTAGAAAGGAAATAACCGGCAAGCATATTACATTTAACTATTTCAACTTTATTATATCCTCTCCCATTTACGCATTTTTCGTACATTTGCAAAAATCAGAAAATCCAAACACGACCAACAACCCCATGATGAAAATAGACATTGCCAAGGTTCTTAAAGACAAAGCCCCAAACGCCAACGTACCCCGATTTATTGTCAACTATCTGCGAAGAATAGTACACGAAAAAGAACTAAATGCATTTTTCTTAAGGTGTCCGGGGAAAAAGAACCTTGAATTCATCGAAGCAGCACTGAAGGATTTCAGCATTACCACAACTGTAGAAGGTCTGGAAAATCTTCCAAAAGGTGAAAAGTATATCTTTGCAGGCAACCATCCGTTGGGAGGTTTGGATGGCATCACCACCGGATATTTTATCGGAAAAGAATATGATGGGAAAATCCGCTTTTTTTCCAATGATATACTGATGAACCTGGAACCGCTACGCGAAATGTTTGTACCCGTAAACAAAGTCGGAGCACAAAATAAAAATCACGCCATGATGATGCAGGAATTATACAACTCCGACAACAACCTGCTTACTTACCCGGCCGGTATGTGCTCGCGAAAAGTCAAGGGAAAAATTACCGACCTGGAATGGAAGAAAAACTTTATTTCGAAATCCATAGAATACCAACGAGACGTCATCCCGGTATATTTCGAAGGACGAAACTCCAACTTTTTCTACAACCTGGCAAATCTACGTAAGTTTTTCAGAATAAAACTCAATATCGAAATGATGTATCTGGTAGATGAATTGTACAAACAAAGAGGAAAACATTTTACGATTCGCATAGGGAAACCCATACCCTGGGAAACATTCGACAAAACAAAAAGCCTGAACGAATGGGCTAACTGGGTCAGGGAAATTGTATACTCCATGGCCTGATCAGAAAAGAAATTGAGGCAGCAGCATACTACCGATGCACACCCTGTTGAAATCCACATTTACAACTTGGTTGATTTTTCGGATTAAACACCAACTTATATTGCAAACTCATTGCCCCAAAATTAATCAACAATCCTTTCTCAAACACCCCTCCATTATCAAGAATAATTAAGGACTTAGATAAATATAATGTCGTATAAGTAAATCCAGAAATGAAAAAAGATTAGAACGCGGATAAACGCTGATATAGCGGATTTTATACGGATTTTAATTCCGATAAATCGGAATGATTTTCAATAGTTCATGATTTTATCTGTCATGCAAGCATGACAGATAAAATCAGTCTTAGGTCCGTTTAATTATCATCGTTTTTCATCCGCTCAATCCGTAAAATCAGCGTTTCATTCTTTTTTGAATATACGACATTATATTCTTCCGCTTACTTACCTTTTGTAAACAGACAAACACCAACCATCTTTACTCAATTTCACAATACCACTTAACTTTAAATTCTATTTGATAAAATAAAATGCTAATTTCACTGATTCCAAAATCTTTTTCCATCCTTTTTTTGTTTTGATTACAATATTGTACGGTAAACTTTATATATGAAATCTTGTAAGAGATTTGGCCAACGCCGATTTTCAATTCTCACTTCGTTTGAGATGAAGAATCTACTGCTTTTTACCGGACAACAATGTTTTGATAACAATAATTCAAAAAAAAAAGATTACCGTCATGAAACAAGTTAACTATTTATTTTTTAAAGTACTATTTGTTAGTTTACTCTTTCTGCTTGTTAGCTCAGGTCGTCTATCCGCTCAAAATCAAGAGTCAGGATCTTCTGTAGACAAATTTAAATTACAAGAAAAAGGACGATTCTTCGTCACCTGGGGTTATAACCGTTCATGGTACGAAACAAGCGACATTCATTTCACCGGTCAGGGACATGATTTTACATTATACAACGTAAAAGCTACCGACCGCCCTACCAAGCTAAGTACAGAGTATATTTCTCCTTCCAACTGGTCAGTTCCCCAGTTTAATTTTAGAATTGGGTATTTCTTGTCCGATAAGTATAGCGTCTCTATTGGCTGGGATCACATGAAATATGTAGCTACAGATTATCAGGTATTAAAAATGAGTGGTCACCTCGACCCAACTCAGGTTCAGGATGCATTGATGAAAACAAATATGGAGAATATGAATGCTCTATATGCACCCAATGGACTTTACAATAACACGCAGGTAATTATGGAACCAAACAATTTCTTGCGCTACGAACATACCGATGGGTTTAATTTTGCAACCGTAGATTTAGAACGATATGACAAACTTTGGCAATATGCTAAGTACGACAAATTGGGAGTTTCTTTGGTAAGTGGATTAGGTGCAGGTGTGATTGTACCAAGAACGGATGCGCATCTATTCGGAAGTGGCGCTAACCATTATTGGAATGTTGCAGGATGGGGTATTGACGCAAAAGTTGGAGCACAAATCAGTCTAACGAAACATTTCTACTTTGAGTCAAATCTGAAGGCCGGTTATGTTAAGATGCTTAATGTGCATACCACAAACTATTACAATACTGATAAAGCTAAACAAAATGTGACTTTTTACGAGAATAATTGGCTGATCGGTTATCGGTTTTAAATCTCTTCCACCACTATGTTGCCGCGCGATTGCATCGCATGGCAACATAGTTAAATCAATATAACCTTTAGCTTTCTTTTCTCCTGCAGAACCTATTGCACACATATACAAATCCTTCTTCAACAGGATTGTTCTACTGGTAATTTTAGCTCTTGTCAATAACTTTATTTACGTACATGCCACACGATGCAATTGTACGGCAGCGGGGCTTAAAAACAATTCAGCGCAAAAGTCACAAAAGCACAGTATTTATTTCATAAAAACTTTTGTATCTCTTTTGTGCTTTGGAACATCCCGATCTTTGGGATTATGGTATTTTCTTATGATTAGATAAAATAAAGGACAATCATTTTAATATAAACTATGAATCACACCAACACTCAATCCGTTCGGAAAGCCCGGGCAGAAGATATTGATATCATTCATATCATATTGGATATGGAACCATTCAAGTACAACGATGAAGTTCCACATGACCAATCATGGATTGAACAATTGGTTACAAACGAACGCTGCCTGACCCTTGTTTACGAAAGCGAAGGCGAAATAAAAGGCTTTATAAGTGGTGAAAAAATGGTGAGCGGTGCCATCATGATTTGGTTTTGCGCCGTAAAAGCTGAGTATCAGAATAGCATTATCGGCATAAGACTTTACAACGAGTTCGAAAAGGTTTGTAAAGAAACTGGTGTAAACGCCATTCTTGCTTATGGCTACAAAACTTCGGCTGGTATGCTCGACCGCCTCCATTTTTATTCAAACGAGATGACTTACCGCGAATTTTATAAACCCTTGGTGGATTAGCAAGTCAGGAATCACTACCCAGCGACAAAGTAAATACGGGAGCCAAACCTGCCAGCTCCTATTAGCAGTAGATTCTTATTTAATTTTATTCAATGTTTATGCTGTTCTTTGAATATTTTCTCTATCTCGGGTAGTTTTTTCTTGTATTCATTTACATCCCATCCCGTTTCATATTCTTTCATTGGCTGAAGTCCCATCAATTTACGCCTTTGGTCAAGCTTATCGGGATCAATCATTGGATAAATATAACGTATTCCAGTGGTTTTGTCTTGGAACCTCTGACTTCCGTATAGTTGTTTTTTGCCTTCTCGCATTGCAATTCTGTCTTGTAGTATTGCGAGATTACTGGAAAAAGTTTTCCCTTCTTTTTCTGCTTTTTTTATCATCGGCAGGTATTTTTGCTGGGTTTTCAAATCGGCATGCTGAATGACTAAAAACAGTGCCTGACTTCTATCCATTCCAACATCTTGAGGTCCCAACCAACCATACTGACTCAGAATCTTAGTTACTTTGATTAAATTAGCGGCGTCCTTTTGTTTTATAATTGCATAGATGCTGTCAATAGCTTTCTTTGGAGCTTTGTTGGTTGTCAATTCAACATATTTCAGTCTATTAGATTGGTCTTCTTTATATAGTGTATCTAAAGCAGGAAGTAACTCTGTTTTAAACTTACTTTCGTCAATGGTAAAAGTATGCACTTGCGAATGTACAGCTATACGAAAAATAAAAAAACAAATCAGAAAGATTATTGCAGGTTTCATAAATTCTATTTTTTGATTTCAGACTTACCTATAACGAATCTGTTGGATTCTTTTAAAAATTACAGCGTTAAAAAATCGAATAAATCAATTATAATTTTGTTTTCTGGTAGTTCTCCAAATGCATCAAAGTAGTTTTTAACTGCAGCAACAAAGAAAGTAGCAGCTTCACTTTCAAAATCAGCTTCAATAAATAAATTCTCACCTTCATCATTATGCTTTAATTCATTTCTAATTTTATTTCTATTCATTACTATTGCATTAGTTTTCGGAAAATCTTTAGAATAGTATTGAAATATACTTTGAGTAAACTTTATATCATTTTCCAATTGATTAAATCCATTTACTTTTTTTGCTATTTCCCCTAAAATCTCTTCTGCTGCACCAGCAAGCGTGATACAGCTGATGTATTCATGTTTAGAATAATGTTCAGCAGCTGCTTTAATTTGAATAAAAGCAATTTCTTTTTTTGTAATTTTGATTTCTCTATGAGACATGTTATTGTTTTTAAATGCAGCCTAATGACCGAGGTTATGCCCCTACTGCTGCACGATTACATCTCGCGTGGCAAACAGTATTAAACCGACACAATACTCAGTGCCCCGTTTTCCCCCACATAATCCATTGCACTACTATATACACAGCATTCTGCTTTAAATACGATTCCTTATTCAACAGGATTGTTCTACTGGTAATTTTAGCTCTTGTCAATAACTTTATTTACTTTACATGCCACACGATGCAATTATACGGCAGCGGAGAAACGATTAAGTGTACGGTCAGATTTTCGAAAGACTAGAACTAAGTATCTCACAACCATTTTATCACGTATGTTTGTCCTTGTACACTACTTTGAATATTCCACCCAACAACAGACCAATTACAAATCAGAACGAGCAAAGAGACTTGAACTATCTACCTACTATACATTTTCAGACGACTTATACACGGAAAGTTTTTCTTTCTCCGATTTCAGATCTACCCCATTTTGCAGTATTTCTTCAAATACCGACACAGCAATTGCAACTACGACACAAAAAAAAGTTGTCAAAACACATATAACAAGAAAACCTGTCGGGTCGTCGTCTTTATGATGAAATATTTTTATATATAAACCTGCCATCGCAATGAAGATGCTCTGCGCAATTGCGCAATATCGTATACTTCTCAAAACATTCACCGAGTTTTGTGTGAATACTTTATTTTGTCCAATATATACCAGCAATCTATATGCTTTATACAGTGCAATAAAAAATGGGGTAGATGCTGCATACCCCAACAAGATGAACGGATCAGCGTAAATGCTGAACAGATCTAAGTTTGTGGTTCTCCCCTCGGATAATGGAATCCGAAGGATAACAACTACCGACACTATGCCGATAAGCACAACCACTCCCCGAAGAAATACTACTGACCATTGTTTCATAAAAGAGATTCATTATTACTATTACCACTGCTGCCGCACAATTACATCAGACATGTCACACGACACAATCGTGCGGCAGCAAAGGTACTAGGTCGCTATGAAAAAAAACAGCTTATTTACAAAATTACAGTTTTATTTTCAAACCTCCATTAATTACAAATCCATCAACCGGTGCATAAATATCCCTGAATGTTGGATTAGAAATAGTGCCGGTGAAAATAGTGTCAAATTTAGTTTGTCTTGTATCACCTATATTCTCAAAATTTACGAAGATAGAGAACTTCTCCCAAATTTTTTCAACCATAAGTCCAAAGAGCCAGTAATCTTTTCCGGTTTTGCCATCATTCAGTTCCTGCGGACTAAAATAATATCCCTCTAACCCTATTTTCAATTTATCTTCTATTTCATACATCAGCACATTATTCAACCGATGTTTAGCAACCAGTGGAAACGCGGTTGTTGTGTTGTTGTAATGTTGGTTCACGTCTGCCAGCGTATAACCAACAAAAAGTTTGAAGTCACCATAAGTCAGTTTTACATTTGTTTCAATTCCTTTTGTATCGAGAAAACCTTTAGGTTGCTGAAAATCATACATACCGCCTGAAAGTGGAACCAGAACCAACGGATTATTTACATTGGTGTAAAAGAGCAGTGTGTTCAGACTGAAAAGCAACTTGTCAGTTATAGCTGCATGATAATTGATATCAAAGTTCCCGCCGGTGGATTGTTCCGCTTTGGTTTTCGTAACATCAATCGGAAGTACATTTCTGAATTGTATGCGTTCGGCATCTTCAGTAAACACAGTTGGGGTTTTATAACCTAACCCTCCACCAAGTCGCATTGACAAGTTTGAGCTAGCTTTAAAAAGGGCCGAAACTCTGGGCAAAGCAAAGAAACCATATTCGTTTTGGTAATCTCCGCGGAAGCCGGTTTCAAGTATGAATTTTTTAGATATATTCCAGGTGTTTTGAACAAAACCACCCCATGTTGTATGCTTATAGTCTACTGCAGTGGAAGCGATAACGTTATTCTGACTGAATTTGTCCGTCAGAAAGTTTAGACCGGTTATCCATTCTGATTTTTTGGTTTTATAATTAAGCGTTGCTTCACTGAAAGAGGACAACTGAACTCCTGAAAAAATGTAGTTTGGAATTTCTATCGATCGATCGTAGTAACTTACACTATTTTTAAACGATAGCTTTGTGTTGTCGCTTAAAATATGATCGAACCCCATCTGTGTGCTGACACGATTCGTTTTGTTCCGTTCAAAATAGCTATGTATTGCATCGCCTTTGTTTTCAATGTATTTCATATCTCCACCCATGCGGTCTTCAATTGTACCGTTGACCCCAATGTTTAGTTTTGTTTGCTCGTTGAAATAGACAAACAATTTGGGATTAAGGGTATATCTTGTGTATTTTGGTATGGCTGAAAAGCCAATATCAGAAGGATCGTAAGGCTTTCCAGAATTGTAGGAAGCAAAAATCGTTGTTCCCACTTTATTGAACTTTTGCGAATAGAAACCACTGGCATCAAATCCCAAGGCAGAAGTCCCGTTGAACATGAAACTCAATTCCCTTTTCTTTTCGGGGACTTTAGAAATCAGATTCACCAGTCCGGCAATGGCTCCCCCACCGTAAAGTGTCGACGACGCTCCTTTGATTACTTCTACCTGTTTTAAATCAAGCGGAACAATTTGTAATAAACTTAGTCCACCTGAAAAACCTGAGTATAATGGTAAACCATCCTTCAATATCTGGGTATATTTTCCATCCAGACCTTGAATCCGAATGGACGAATTATAACTGGTTGCTGATGTTTGCTGTGTCTGAATACCTGTACTTTCATTCAGCATCATGCGGATATCACCGGGTTTCATGTTACCCTTTTCTTCCAGTTCTTCGCCGGAAATAGCTTCCATTCTTGTAGGTATATTGTCGATGGACCGGCTGGTACGTGTGGATGTAACAATCACATCTTCGAGGTTTTCCCCCTTGCTTTGAAGCAATATTTCAATTGCATCTGATGAAGAAAGTGGAAAACTGATTGTATCTTTTTGGGTTTCATAACCTATAAAACTAAACATGATTATTTGTTTTCCATTCGGAATATTGCTGATTGCTACCTTCCCGTTTGGATCTGATATCGTAATAATATTTGTTCCCGGCAAAGTAATCGTTGCCCCGGGGAGTGTTTCTCCGTTTCTACTGTCTTTTACGATGGCTTTGAATGCATTTTGGCTAAAAATCACCGTTGAATATAGTATTGCCAATAAAGGCAAAATAAAGTTTCTCATTTGTTGAATATTTGTTATTAATGATAATGAGTTCATCTTGACTTTTTAATCAGAATAGAATGTCGTTCCTACAGAGCTTAAAGACAGCCCTTATAATCAAAGCCTCCCATAATATCGCTTCTCCGAAGCTCTCAAAATACTCTGTTAGGAGCAATATTATGGTAGTAACATCTATTTCTTTGAAACAAAGGCTCCGTAGATGCGACATTATAAAAAGTCAAGACGACTTCAATGAAAGAATGAGCGATGCTACGCATCGCCTAAAAAAATCAGTTACTTTATCATTAATTTAGTTGGGGTGGCTGCCAGATTTCGGCATAAATATTCTCGGGGAAATGAGACTCGTAAAGAGTCGGAGTAAAATCACTGACAACAACTGATTTATCAAAATCAAGCTTTAAACTCGAAAAAACAAATCCTGAACAGCTTCCACATGTAAAAAAGGGGGAACAAGTATTACAATTTGTACTATGATGATGGGTTGTTGAGTGGTTATTCGTTTGCTCTGTTTTTGCCTCATCATTGCATTTATCATCCACACAGCAATTAACTGACGATAATGACAATACAAAGAATGATAATATAAAACAAAGAATTTTCATAAGAAATAATAACGTGAATTGATTGATTATTTTGTAAAATTTTAGAGTTCCAGATTTCATCAACATCATATAGACGCTTGAAAACCGCTTTTGTTCTCAGTCTTGGTCATAAATTGATGTATTTAATAGTAATCATCAGCATCAATAACTATATTTTTTAGTTTAAATATTTCTCCCGCTGCCGCACAATTGCATCACGTGGCAACGACATTAAATCAACAATACTCAGTAACCTTTTTATCCTGTATAATCAATTGCATAACTATATAAGTACTTACATAGCGTTCTACGATTATTTTCTGGCTTTGCCTGTAATTGTTTCTATTGATAGTTTTATGACTTTTACTCTTTTAAAAGCTTTGATCATATATTCAGTACCTTCCTGAATATAATTGGCTGAATATTTTTCCAAAAAAAGCATTAATGCTTCCTGTTTTTCTTCTCCCTCAACCTCGGTTGCAACTCCAGATGCGATTGCGCTTTCGTACATTGTTCCAAACTGCGAAGGCAATACATTTGTGCGGCCAATCACACAAAACGAAACCCGATTGTTCTTTCTCAGGTATTCTAATTTTGAACCTTCTAATGCACAATGGAAATAAACCGCTTTGTTTTTTAAAGCATAATTCAGCGGAATGCCATACCCGCCATTATCTGGTGTACACATAGACAAAACACCAAATTCTCCTTTTTGCAAAATCTCTATAGCCTCACTTTCGCTTATTTGTCTGTCTTGTCTTCTCATTATGTTGTTTATTCTGAAAATATGCTGCAATTAAACTTAGTAGAATTCTGTTTTAATTTTCGTTCATTACCCCCATACACACAGCATTTCTGTTTTAAATACGAATCTTTCTTCAACAGGATTGTTACGCAGGTAATTTCACCTCCCATCAATAACTTTATTTACTGGCACATGCCACACGATGCAAATTGTGCGAAAGCAAGGATTAATGCTCTACCACAAGCTTCAGGCACGCTTTATAAAAAGAAGCTGACGGAGGGTTTTTATTTTATTTTTCTCCAATCATAAGTTCTTACTGTCGATTTCTTTGTTTTTTCTCCGTCATAGATGAATTTTCCTTTAAGAATGAACTTGTCCTTAGGGATAATTTCGTACATAGATTTGAAAATTTCAGCTTTAATGTCTTCAAATGACGAATCATCAATATAATCTTCTTTTAAGTCAAACGAAGCATCAACAAACTTCAAACTGTCATTCGAAATTTTATTATACACCTTTATGTCTACGTGCAAAAGATATTTGTCTTGTGTTTTATTTATTTGATTTTCCAATTGTAACGACAAGTCTTTATTATACGAAGAAGAAACATAAGCAGGACTGTCAAATGCACCATTTCCTAAACTTAGTTTGTCTTTCAACAGAAATGAGCTAGCGAATAGAATAATAAATCCAAGAAACAAAGAAATAGCAACATTTTTAAAGTCAACTTTTGGTTTTGAATTTCTTCCATCTGTCATTAGTTCCACTCTCGTTCCAGCTATAAAATCACCAATCCTTCTTGCTGGACTTATCAAAACAACAATGACTTCAATTGGCCAAATTGCAATTGTCAAATTTCTAACAAAACACTTTAATGCTGAGGCGACTTCTCCTGTTTTAATGTCAACAACTTCTTGTTTCAATGCTCTTTTTGCGATACTTTTCCCTTGTATCATGTCTTTGTTAAAGTATAACGCCATTCCAAAACACATTAAAATCAGACTCCAGTCAATTGCTCCCTTAGCAGCTAAAGGTTCATCCCCGAAAGCATTATCGAATTTTGACATCATCATCGGCATTGCAATAATCATTATTACAAAAGTCATAACAATATGGTCAAGCAACATTGCTCCAATTCGTTTTCCAGCTGTCAATTCTTTTTCTTCCATTTTTCTTT
>JAATGT010000078.1 GCA_015654525.1 Bacteroidales bacterium | reverse complement strand
TGACGAGGTTGGAGGAAGTAGAAAATAGAAGTGTATAAATAAGCGTGAAAACAACTAAAGAATTGTTTATTGTTACAAAAGTGTAAAAATAATAACATCGTAACCTATCTTTTTTTGCTATTTTTGTATAAATAAGAAAATTAATGAGCAATCCACGTCTTATTCCTACAGAAAAAATTATTGAACGTCTAAGCTACGAGAATCCTTGGTGGACAACGAAGGAGATTCCTGTATTATACAAAGAAATGTCTAAACGATTGTATTTCGATTTGTTTTATCCGTTTGTGACAGAAACGGATATTCGTCGTGCTGTTGTTTTGATGGGACCAAGACGTGTTGGGAAAACCGTGATGATGTTTCATACTATCGATAAATTAATTGAAGAGAAAGTAAATCCGCAACGCATTTTCTTTATTGGGATAGATAATCCAATTTATGTCAATCTGAGTTTGCAAGAGATTTTGGACTTGTGCAAAGATTCTGTAAAGGCAGAGAATCTTGAAAATTATTTTATATTTTTTGATGAAATCCAGTATTTGGAGGATTGGGAACGTCATTTAAAAGTGCTGGTGGATTCTTATCCCAAGACGAAATTCATTGTTTCGGGTTCTGCAGCAGCAGCATTAAGATGGCATAGTACGGAGAGTGGCGCAGGAAGATTTACAGATTTTATGCTTCCACCGCTTACCTTTCAAGAATTTATTCATCTTAAAAATAGAGATCATCTCATTCATAAAAGCAGTATTCAGTATGGTCAAAAACAAATTCCTTATTGTTTACCCTTAAGCATAGACGAATTAAACGTTGAGTTTTTGCAGTACCTGAATTTTGGAGGCTATCCTGAAGTTGTCCTGTCCGAAAAAATTCAAAAAGACATGGGACGATATGTGAAAAATGACATTGTAGATAAAGTCTTATTGCGTGATTTGCCAAGTTTGTATGGAATAAAAAATGTACAAGAACTCAATCGTTTTTTTACCTACATCGCCTATAATACAGGAAACGAATTTTCTTACGAAACCATGTCCAAAGAAAGCGGAATCCAAAAGGAAACGCTAAAAAAATATTTGGAATATCTCGAAGCCGCTTTCTTAATCAAAGTTTTGAATAAAGTCGATATCAACGCAAAAAGATTAAAACGGATAACCGGTTTCAAAGTTTATTTAACCAACCCATCATTAAGAACTGCTTTGTTTTCACCTGTAAAAGCTACGGATAGCGAAATGGGCAATATGGTTGAAACGGCTATCTTAGCTCAATGGATGCACCGAGAAAATTTAGATTTAACTTACGCAAGATGGAAAGAAGGGAGATCCGAAGGAGAAGTTGATTTGGTATTAGTAGATGATAAAAAGTTTAAACCGGTTTGGGGAGTAGAAATAAAATGGAGCAACCGTTATTTTGAAATGCCTCAAGATTTAAAAAGCTTAATTAAATTTTGTAAGTCCAATCAATTTGAAAACGCCTTGGTAACAACCATTGATAAACAAGATACAAAGAAAGCGAGTGATATTAATTTTACATTTGTTCCGGCATCAGTTTACGCTTACAATATTGGTGAGAATACTTTAAAAATGAAAACAACTAATTACTGATGAAATATGGTTTGTATCCTTGCCTTGCACATCACAAATAACGTAAACGATGCCGGATGCAAATACAAAAAAACATTTCAGTTCGAGAGCATTTATAATTACGATTTTATTTACTGGTTATGTGGCCTATACAGTACATCGTCTGAGATCAATATCTTATAAGTGCTAAGTGTCAAAAAATGACAGGATTTCAATACTGTGCCAGTCCGTAGTCATTTTGGCACACATCTAAACGCTATTGCTCTGTCAAAATAAATGTAGAAAAACTTTCGGAAAAAGTACTCGAATTTTCCATCAATTTAGATGCCCGAATTTTAGAAGTTTTATGCGCTTTTTTTATAAACTTATATCGTTACGTTATCAGAAATTGTTGCATTTTTATGATATTAGTTGCAGGCAAATAAGTGTATCTATTTATACCTAACTTAAAAGATTGTGATGTAAGAATTAATTATTTCTAAATATCCAAGTTTGAAAATTCGTGTAGTGCTGTTGCATATAAGGATCTGCGTGCCACAAATATACCAATTACCTTTTCTACATTGGGACAACTTTCAATGGCTTGTTTACATGCCTTATAATGTGCACCTGTAGTAAGTACATCATCAAATAAGACAACGTTCTTTTTTATAGTGTTGCAAGCAATTTGATCAATAACCAGATTTGCATGTAGTGTATGAATGTCCCTTTTTTGTGATGAAGTATGGGCGGCTACCGTGTCTTTTTTTATAGTTAGAACTTCCCTCACATCTGCCACTGCAAAAGCTTTCTGATAATTAAACAGAACCTTTGTTAAACGGTCTGTATTTAGGCATTGAATCATGCAGAAGATTGGCATTGAAAAATATAATAAGTGCAACAGAAATTGTTGCCTATATGCCGTGTATTTATTTGCTGAGCATTCGAGAATGCAAATCCCGAATAGAATGATAATCTACACCTCGATTATCTGCTCAATAAAATCGAGTAAGTCGGAAAGTTTATTGGCAATAATGTCCCAAACAATATCGTAATCCACACCGAAATAATCATGTATAAGCCTATGCCTTGTACCGATAATTTTTCGCCATTCTATTTCGGGATGTTCCGTTTTGAAGTCGGGATCGAGTTTGTTACTTGCTTCGCCTATTATTTCAAGGCTGCGTATAACTGCGCGTGATAAAACGGGATCATTGATAACGGTATCTTTAGATTTGCCTTCTGTTGCGTTTAATACGAAAATGATTTCATCGGCAATATGTCTGAGCAATTCAAGATTAGATGGCAACATATTCTGCACTGTTTAAAATATGCGGACCGATATGTTTATTCAATGATTGCGGTGTTACAATTTCTACCTTTCTGCCGAGAAGGTCTTCCAGAAAAAAAGACAGCTCCATAAAATTGTCATAGCTTTTCCGTTGAGGGTCGAAGCTCACAAGCAAGTCCACATCGCTTTCCGTATCAGGCATACCTTGGGCGAACGAACCGAAAAGACGCAGGCTTTCCACGCCGTACGACTTTATTTTCGAACCGTTGTTTT
>JAATGT010000353.1 GCA_015654525.1 Bacteroidales bacterium | reverse complement strand
GCTGTGTTTTCGCGCTGGGGAAAGGTAGCAGCAGCCACTACAGCTACCAATATGATTCTGGAATTTAATGTAGATCAGATTGTTTTTACCGGGGTGGCAGGTGGTATTTCGCCTGAATTACATGTAGGAGATATTGTAATCGGCCAACGATTGTATCAACACGATATGGATGCACGACCATTAATGCGTCGTTTTGAAATTCCACTTACCGGAAAAACTTCTTTCGAAACACCCCAACAGAATGTAGATACTATGTCGCAAGCAGTTCATAATTTTTTGAAGAACAACAAAGAGTTCCGGCAAATACTACACGAACAGCATATCAGCAACGTAAGAATGATGAGTGGTGACATTGCCAGTGGCGATTTGTTTATATCAAGCACCAAAATGAAACATGCTCTGATTAAAAACCTTCCTTCGGTAGTTTGTGCCGAGATGGAAGGTGCTGCCGTGGCACAAGTATGCGACGATTATGGCGTACCACTAATTGTTGTGCGGGTTATTTCTGATAGTGCTGATGAAGAAGCACATACTTCAGCTATTGGTTTTGTAAATCAACATGCAGGGGACTATTCGCTGTTTATTCTGAAAGAGTATATTGCTATAATTCAATATTTCATAGAAGTTCGGTAGGAGAGACGAATCTGTGTAAAAAATCCCAAACCGGTTATGACTGGTTTGGGATTTTTCTTTTCAATTTCTACATGCCTTGTACTTTCTTTTTGCATCCCTGAGAATCCAGAAAATGACAGCACTTATCAATGCTGCAAAAAAACACCAAACAGATGTTAGGTAGTGTGTGAAAAATATTATGGTAATCAAGCAGGACAATGACATTAGAATACCTAATAAATGCGTTTTCTTAATACTCGAAATAAAAAGCGGAGTTATGGAAGCAATCAAGTAGACCGAAAATGCCACCAGCCTTATTGATTCAGGAAAATTATCTTTATATTCAATATGATAACCTATTATTTCAGGTGTGACATTAAATTTAAATAAACAAAATATATAATACAACGATAAACTTATGCCCAGCACCAATAACGCCCATAAAAAACTTCGCTTATTTTTATTCTTTTCCATGCATAACACTGCAAGCGGAATCATCATAGGCCAGAACACTTCAGCCATGGCTAAATAAATATGGGTTATCAGGCTTTGGTATTGGGCATATACAGGATGTTGTAGTATAAACCATAAAAAACCTTCTACAAACTGTTGGAAACCGAAAAACAATGGAATACTGGCAAATACTATTTGAGAAGGTTTATGAACTTTGATAATTGTAGCAACACCAATAGTTGAAATAATAATACCTCCTGCAAAACTTGCTCCTGCTGAAAAACACATAGATCATTAATTTTAAATAGTCATTGATTATTTGGAATTTACAAAGAAACACTTATTAATCGGATAAAACTATTTATTGTTTTTATATTATTGAAAATGTATAAATTAGCTTGAAAATTGTCTTTACACCAAATTACTTTTAATACCATAAAAAATCCCGAAACTCAACAAAGTTCCGGGATTTTCATTTCATTAATTGCAAGAGTTATTTTGCTTTTAGTACATTCTTTTCTGGAGCCCATTTTTGCTGCCATGCAGGATATTTATTCAAAAGCTTCTGAGGTTCGTAACTGTACCAGGCATATCCGTCACGTCTTTCACGTGCTACTTCAGCTAATGAGTAAACTACTTTGCTATCGCGATTACAAAACAGTGGTCTACGCGTTTTAAGTTCATAATAACGTGTCCAAATAGGAGGAGCGGCTGAGTCAATGACAACAACCCGATCGGACTGTGAAAGTCTGTAAGGAGTTTGCATACGTGAAGCCGGAACTTTATCTACCCAGATATTATAAATCTTCGACTCTTCAAACCAGGTGACAGCATATTGAATAGCATCAATTATTTTTTGATCCGGATGATTTATAGTCATCAAAAATTCCACCAGATCCGCACTTTCTTTACTACAAATAGCAGCCGGTTCAAACTTCCTGGCCCAGGCTGGTTGTAAAGTCACTTCATCATGCTGCTGACACCACACAGTTGGTTTACCATTATCCACAATCTGCGTTTTCAGAATACAATCGAGTCCCTTATTATAAGCCTTTTCCAACTTCGTTTTAAATTTACTATCAATGAATGTATAAGCCGGTTTAGCATCCAGTATATCTTTCAATAATACCATGATACCTATCATAGCACCGTCATTATAAGTAATATGAGAACTATAGTTATTCTTTTCCAGTGGGTAATATTGTGGCCAACCGCCATTAGCATACTGAGCTTTTACAACGAAATCAAGTCCTTTCAGGCAACCGACTTTGTATTTTTCTATTCCGGTAGCCTTGTAAGCAATAGCCAGAGCAGCAATTTGTGTATAAGTATTGCCATTATCAAAAGTTGTATTAGTTAGACTTTTACCCTGCTTCACACTCTCACGTTGTGAAGCATTGAGAATCGCAAAAAAGTCATAGTTTTTGGGCCAGCCACCATTATCCTTTTGAAATAACAGGATATTATCTGCAATATTAGTTATTTCAGTGGGCTTGTAACGGGGACGGTCGGGTAGGGCATTAATCATGTTACGCTTATCGGCGATACTATACCAGTGACCGGTATTATCTGCAAAAGGAGCATATTCAATACTTGTAAATTGCTGGTCCGTGGTCTTTTTTTGAGCAAAACATGCTCCCGCAAAAAGTGTCAACACGAGAACGAGTCCTCTTACTTTCAAAAAATAAATGGCAAAATGCCAGTGTTTTTCAAATCGCATATCTGATTTATTGTTAGTTAGTTTTTTGTTGCATAAAAAGAGATCAATTTAATTACACGAACTGTAATTCGACTAATCACGACACCAATGGTTTAATATAGATAGCTATAAATAATCAGTCATAGCTATATTATACAAAAATAGAGATATATACTGATACGGATGTGTAAAAAGTGACCTTTATAAGTGCAATATCTGACTAAAATCAATAAAGTAAGACTGCCTACGGTTTAAAGTGAGCTAAATGTTGCCAGATACAATTCTTCCACCTTGGTTCTTGCCCAGGGTGTTTTGCGTAAAAACTTCAGACTGGAATTAATACTCGGATTCTCATAAAAACAATTTATCCGGATTCGGACAGCCAGTTCTTCCCAACCATAGGTTTCAACCAGTTGTTCAACTATCATCTTTAAAGTAATACCATGCAGTGGATTATTGAGTTGAGTAGTCATATAAATAATATGTAAGGTGATGGGGTTATAAACCGGGAGTGGATTTTATATCATTCAAAACCCATTGTAATTCAGGGTCGGTTCCATTTATTCTATCCTGTAATGTAGGTATTATTTCTATGTCCGGAAAAATACCCCGACCATCTATTTCCGAGCGATAAGTTGCCTGACAAACTAACAGTCCGAAACTAACCGAAAGCTTTAATTTAGGCAATGTACGCACAGGCATAATCCCTGCCACACATCCATTGTCGGCTCCTCCTGTTTCCTGTCCAATAAAAACGGCTCTTTTCGAACCTTTCAGATTGGATGACAAAATACAGGTTGCAGAAAAACAACCTCCATTGATAAGTACATATACTTTGCCTTTAAAACGATCAACTTTGGGATGAGCAAGCCTAGACTCCTTTAAAGAGAACCTATATTTGTTATCCAATCCTTTTTTTGTTTTCAAATAGGTATACCCATCAATACCGACTATAATAGGGAATAAGGCAGTTTGAATTACTTTTTGCCAAAGTGGCTCGTCATGGTAATAACCCAAATGCCAAAGGCTTGTTTTGGAGCTTACTTCCGATTTTTCTACAAAATGAAAACTACTATCGGTCAAATAAGAATACAAAGTATGAATCTCACGCAACCGTCCTCCCGTATTATCCCGTAAATCCAGGATCAGATCTTTTGTATGTAGTGAGCCCAGTTGCTGAAAACTCTTTTTATAAAATTGCTTATAAGTACCTTTGGTGAAATCTGCAATTCTCATGATGGCAATGCTACTATCTTTGGTTGGAAAACTCAACTGTTTACTATACATTCTCTTCAATGCATCATAACCTTGTAGTCTTCGCTTCTGGCTTTCCACTTTTTGCTTTTGTTTTTCTTGTATCGTTTGCTCTATAGGTTTCTTGCCGGCAAGAGTTTTCAACTTTTCAGGTCTTCTCAGTGTGACAGTCCGGATACTATCTTTGTAATTGAGCTGGCAGATTACACTATCCGTAATTCCATACTGATAATAGAAAAAGCGTGGAAAGGATTTCGCCAATCGTCTGTAAATAAATGTAGTATTATAACCATCGGAAGTAAAAGTATTCTTATACGCGCTTATAATATCCCGGGGGGCTACAGCATTAATTGTAAGTATTTCTGTTCCTGCTTTAATCGTTGAATCTTTCGAATTGTTTTTGACTATATAAAGTTGATCATTAAATAATTCAAAATCAAATAAATTCAATGGTGACTGACCTCTAAGATTGATAGCTCTCTTTTCCGGAGATTTCAATTTTTTAGTCAATGGAAAGGTTTGAGTATGCCCCTGTTTTATAGAAGCAATTACCGGACTCAACTTAAAAAATAATTCATTACTTGTCATCGGACTAACAAGCGATGATTTGAGACTATCAAATTTGTAATTCAATTGTTCTTTAGTAATATAATGATACAAGTCCGGATGAAGTTTCTCTAATTTATACCGGATATAATCTACATCACTCTTTAAATCTTTTTCATTTCGTACCGTATTGATTTGTGCATTGTATTTATCTACCGATGCACAGCCCGATATACACAATACCAGTATCAGTATCCGGAGAAATATCTTCTGTTTGTCTAACATTCGTTCTGTTTTACAATTGATTAGTTTATTCAAAAAAAGTATCATTTAACGCGCGCCGATATACAGTCCTATAAAGTCCCAAAGAAAATGGCATACAATAATCACTTTTATATTTCTGTATTTATAATAATGTGTCGCATAAATCAGTCCTAAACACAAAGGAAGAAGTATTTGAACTATAGTGCCATAAGAAATATGTAAGAGGCCAAAAATAATAGCTGAAACAGCTATTGATACAGCAGGTTTATTAAACAGCATTTCCAGTCTGGTTAACAAATATCCTCTACAGATTAATTCTTCCGTTATACCGGCAGTCAGAGGCACAAACACAACCAGCAATTTATCCTTTTGCAAAATATGTATCAATCTATTGGTAACGTCACTTTTATTATTAAATCCTATTAGCTTAGCACTTAGTCCAATTATTAAAGCACAAATAAACGAGAGAAACATGATTATAAAAACAGCCTTCAGATAAAAAGAAAGCGGATAACTCTGTTCGGTCCAACATAGAAAAGGGTATTTTTCTATTTTTGCCACATATAAAGCCAACAGCCCTAAAATGACCCAAGGATAGGATATTTTCAAATAAACAGATTGTACATTATTATAAGGAAAGATAATCAGTCCCATCCATTTTAGAAGCACCGGTAATGCCAGTATAAAGACTGTAACACTAATTCCTATGATAAAATGTAGTTTTTCAGATCTTAGTAAAGTTTGATTCATTATTTTATTGATGTTCTTTACCGGACAACAATGTTTAAATATCTAATTATTTAAATAAGATTCACTTCCGTATTCCTTTGCTGTTCTTCAACATCTTTGTTTGCCGGCTCTCTGTGTCTAAACAGAAAATAGATAGCCACCAATGCACAAAGCAAAAAGAAAACAGCTACTACAGAACCTTCGAAACCAAACTCACCACCATTCCAGTAATTAATTAAATAGTCTATATGATTTAATCCCATCAAAGAAGCATTTTTATTTTATTCTGATTTTAGCACCTATCTGCCAGTTTGAAGGATTGAAATTTACAGAAAAACTTGAATTTTCGGTTTTCCATTTAGTTAGTGAATATTGTATTCCACCTAAACCCAATGAAAGCCCAAAAACATTTGAAAAATAATAGTTTAGTTCTGGAATAATTGCTGCACCGGCAAAATCTGTTGTGTCATCTGCCTTATTAGTATATAAAATAGGTACATCTGTCGATCCCGAAGAAATCCCATTGGTTGTAGTTGGTTGAGTATATTTAAATGATACTTGCTGACTTTCCGTATTCGTTTTTAATTGACCGTAACTCAGTTTCATGTTTGAATTAAAATAGAGCTTATCTACAATATGGAAATAATAACCGACGAATAAATTAGGTAGAAAAACATGCGATTTCAACTTCATCGTTTCATATTTAATATAGTCATCATTTTGATTATAAAACGTGAACTTAGAATTCCGGTCGTCATTTTGCGAAACATAGTCAACCCCGATACCAATCAGAAAATGATTATTCATACTACCCGAAAATGTTACTCCTATATTGAGTAAATGACTTTTTACAGCAACTGAATTACCTTCTACACCATCCTGATTAATAGTTGTATTGTACATACCATTAATTCCAATGTAATTGTCTCCTTTTTTCTGTTGTGCAAACAGATTAGATACCAAAATACCGAGAATAAAAAACAGAAAAAATCGTTTCATGCAGATTGATTAATTTACAATGTCAATGTTAGTTTTAAACCAGTACTTATTCTACTTACATTATCTTCATAAGTATAATAATCACTGGTTTTATCTTTTAATTTCTTATACTTACCAGGCAAAGCCGATGTTTCAATGCCTACACTTACAATCTTATTAATACGATAATCAAACCCGACACCAATTAATCCGGTAAAAATACTTCCGGTAAGTGTTTGAGAATTGTCAGAAGGATTATTATCTGAAATCTCAGTAGTCTTATCAATAGAGTACGATTGTATTCCTAAAGCCATTCTCCCCAAGACATCAAAGCGGGAACCGAGAATTGCCTTTTTGTAGAGAACTTCAAGACCTGTAAACTTCAAACGAAGCTTATCACCTAACATACCATTATCTAAGCGTCCGTCACCATTCATATCATAATTCTGATAAGTTGTAGTTGCATCAGCTGCATAAGAATTATGGATAATACCCACTCCAAAAGAGTTGATAAAGGCTCCAAGCTCAAATTGATTTACACTACCATTTTTGAGTTTACTTATTTCATCATGCTGGATATCCCCCAATGAAGAACTTACCGATGCAATTATGTTTCCGAAGCTTCTGTCATAACTTCCAAAAAAGTGAATGTTTCTACCTTGAGCATGTAGGGTGCTTTGCGGAAATAATAGTATTAATGTTACAAAACATAGTTGTATAGCTTTTCTCATATGCTTTTAATTATTTAGTTGAATATATATTAATTGTATAAAATAATCTTATTTCGTATTTTCCAGAATAAGTTTAAGTAAGAAATCTTCACTCAGGTTTCCATCATCATCAAATTGTACTGAATCTCCGGACATAGTTGTTGAATGTTCTGGTTCTTCTGTTTTTACCACCGTATTACCAAACACATCTTTCGAAATCGTTTTGAGAAGTTGTCCGTTTCCATCTTTAATCAAGGTATTGCCAAATTACTTAATCTTGGTTTAGAGATAATCAAGGTATAATCAATATCACACAACTCATACTATCCTCCCATTACAAGGTCATATATAGTGGTATCATCAATGACTAATACAGGTTTCTTACTTATTATTCTAACCAAACTCATAATAATCATCCCTACAAACATGAGTACCATAAATGTAAACATAATAGTAAGAAACAAATAAGACGATTGAAATAATTTTGCTTGAAAATCTGGTTTCAATAGAAATCTTCCGAATACTACTAATCCAAATAATCCATACAGTAAAAACTGACTTGACTTTTTCGATTACGACTGATAACAATAGTGTTCTCTGTCAGTTCTGGTACCTTCATTTATTTTCTTTTCAATTTATGTATCCTTATTTGTATCACAACTCCCGTATACCACTCTTGTTCCTCTTTAGGGGCTAGGGGGTATCTCCGCTTTCTATTCTTTAATGTGTTTAGATAATATTTCCGCCCCAAAAATACAAAAAAACTTATTCACTTAACACAATTAGCAGAAATAGTTATAAACATTGAAAAAAAAGCAGGAATCCGACAAAATAAAAACCGTCCGGATACACGATCCGAGCGGTTTTAGTCGGGTAGGGGGTGTCCCCTACTGATTCATGGGGTTACATTACATAACTGATAATTGCATCGCTCCATACACGTCCCGGATCTGAACCAGCACCGGCTATCTGTATAGAATATGCCTGTCCACGTGTGAGGCCATCAATCACTATTTTGTGTTTGGTGGTCGAAGTGCGTTGTCGCACGCTTTTATCAGTCTCCGGATACTCAATGATCTCCACTTCATACATATGAGCATTCGGTACCACTTCCCATGATATTTCCAGACTCCCACGTGTTGGACCCGGATTAGCAACCACCTTTTCAGGACGCTCCAACAAGCCTATGGGAGTTGGCTTACGTTTCACGTCAAATCCAGCACTGATAATAGTTGCTTCATCACCGTTACTAATGTCCTGTACCTGAAGTGCTGTAGATCCCATATAATCCTCCAACACACTACGTACCTGATTTTTTTCGAGCGTAAACTGCTTACCAGTCTGATTTGTCCTGACTAAATACGACTCAAAAATATCATTCTGAGTTTTGATCTGTAATACTTTTGGTTCCAAGGTTACAAACTTCAGGTTACCCGTCATACAGACCACAATATTACCCGCTTTATTCTTCAATTCTAAATCGGAATAGCGATTAGGCGAATAATCAACAATTACTTTTACTTTTCCCATAAATTTTGAAAAATTAAATTAATACTACTTTTTTGAAAACACGAAATATTTATTTCTACATTGGTAACCAGTATATTATATCATTTTAGCACTAACTTATATTAATCTACGAATCACCAATTATGCCTTATTACTTGTAAGTAATACGCTATTACTTGTCAATAAAATCCGGTTGATGATATGCTGCCCGGCATGCTTAAAAATTATTGAATTTTTAGAAACTCATTTCGGATAAATAAACCCTGTTTTTATCGTATTCGCTTTACTAAAATCAGACATCGAAACAACATCTTATTTCCGGCAGTAAAATAACACTAAAGAAATGATATAAAAAATACTCAAAAGGTAGTATTTTTTGTAGTATTTCGACTTAAAAAGTAATAATTTCGAAATTATTCATATATTTGTAGCACACATAGCTAATTGACAGGATGCAATTTTAGATAGATAGCTGCTGTTTTTTAGTCTCGCTGTTTTTTGTTTTAGGTAAAAGAGTTATTATTATTTAAAACTAGTGATTATGCATAACCAAATTCTAATTACGAGTTTGCTGAAAGAGCTCGAAGAAGCTTTTCTGCAATATAAAATCAC
Source organism: Bacteroidales bacterium (assembly GCA_015654525.1). Classification (GTDB taxonomy): domain Bacteria; phylum Bacteroidota; class Bacteroidia; order Bacteroidales; family Paludibacteraceae; genus Paludibacter. Next base: position 21,333 of record JAATGT010000353.1, on the reverse strand, counting down.
AACAGTTCCTGAAATTGATCGGAAAAAAGAAATCTTGTCTGAATCATTCGGTCTGCTGGCCCCGGTACAAGGTATGGACTTCTCTATACTGGATCTGAGCAGCGGAAGTTTTTCGTCGGTTAATCCCCAGTATAAATATCTGCTGGAATGTCCTGCCATTGTCCCCAACAAAAAAATAAGTGGAGCCCCCTGGATAACACTTACTCATCCCAACGATCTGGCTTTTATATTATCACTGGCCATAGCTTCGCTGCATTTTTTAAACTGGTTGCCAACTAACCGGATGAAAGATTTTAGTCTCAGCTATCAACACCGATTAAAAGGTGCAAATGGTAGATACCATTGTTTTTTTATCAGCTATAAGGTGCTAATTTCCTGATAGAAAGGAGATTAAATTAGTTAATTTTGTTCGTATTTTAAATAATGAGTAGGAGAGGGGTTAATAAAAAATTTAGCTAACTACCGTATTAAAATTTTTAGTAAAATGAAAAAAACAATTTTGTCAGTATTTATTTTATTTTCTGTATGTTATTCATATAGCCAGACTACACAGGATGAGTATAACTACTGCAAAAAGCTCTATGCAAGAGCTGTGACAGATGGTTATGAACTACGTAAGGATGTGGATATGGTGTTGGTGCGAAAAGATAGTATCGATGGAAAAGAACTCCAAACGATGGCTTTGCAACGAAAAGACAAATCAATTGCCTGTTATTATCTGCAGATGAAAGGTCAGTACAAAACGACCTTCATCACTGTGCCGGATCCACGAAGTGAACATAATGTTTTGTCCGACTTTTATAATATGTTTTATTATCTGGATCCGTCCGATAAATTCTGTTATATGGTCATGACAAATAAACTCCTGAGATTTTGATAAAAATCAAATACTGTGCAAACGGTACGGTTTTATGCGATTCTCAGCCTTTGTGAGTCCTTTTTATTTTAGTATACTTTTTTCCTATAATTTATATTATGTATAGTAGAAAACTCCGTGAATGACAATCACCCTATTTTGGTCGTTGGCAAGCCTGTTTCCCGATTTGTCTACTCTTTGAGTTATTTGTACTTTTTCACCGAAGATCCTGAAGAAGTTGACTGTAAAATAGATGGAACCATTTGTGTTGAAATTATCCCTAATCCGATTTTCTATCATTATAATTCCGAAGGAATTAAATGTAATTCCCTTTAGGGGGTTTGGGGCGAAATTATACGCATTTCAACAAACAAAAGCCCCAAAACATATCGTTCAGGGGCTTTTAATTGAACAGAGAATCACTCCTATTGTAATAACTTTTATACTCTAATAATTAACCATTTACAATTAATCATTAACCATTAATTATTGTTTTTCTTTCAAATCAACAATCAGATTCAACTCATCCAATTGTGATTGATCGATGGTTGAAGGCGAATCGGCCATCACATCACGTCCCGAATTGTTTTTAGGGAATGCAATACAGTCTCGAATACTATCCAAACCGGCAAACAAAGATACCAAGCGGTCTAACCCGAATGCCAATCCTCCGTGAGGTGGCGCTCCATACTGGAATGCATCCATCAGGAAGCCAAACTGAGCCTGTGCCTTTTCAGGCGTAAAGCCAAGGTATTTAAACATTTGGTTTTGTAGTTTGCTATCATGGATACGAATAGATCCACCACCAAGTTCTACACCATTGATAACCATGTCGTAAGCTGTAGCACGTACGGCTCCTGGGTCAGTTTCCAACAAAGGTATATCATCTGGATTAGGAGATGTAAATGGATGGTGCGTTGCATAAAAACGTTGTGTTTCTTCATCCCATTCAAAGAGCGGGAAATCAATAATCCAAAGCGGTGCATATACATTTTTGTCACGAAGACCTAACCTCGCTCCCATCTCCAAACGCAATTCGCACAAAGCTTTCTGAGTCTTGCGTTTATCGCCGGCCAAAATTAAAATCAAATCACCGGGTTGTGCGTTGAACAACGAAGCAATATGTTTTAAATCATCAGCTGAATAGAATTTGTCTACCGACGATTTAAATGTTCCATCAGCTTCGCAGCGGATATATACCAGTCCCTTTGCTCCTATTTGAGGACGTTTAACAAAGTCGGTCAGTTCATCCAGTTGTTTGCGGGTATATCCGGCACATCCGGTAGCACAGATACCGGCTACATAAGGAACATTGTCGAATACCACAAAATTACGGCCCGATACGGCTTCTTTCAATTCGACAAACTTCATATCGAAGCGAATATCAGGTTTATCCGAACCATAGTATTTCATACCGTCTTCCCAAGTCATACGGGGGAATGCTTCGGTCATGTCAATATTCTTCACAAATTTGAAAAGGTGCTTCATCATACCTTCAAAAAGCACCAATACATCTTCTTGTTCAACAAACGACATTTCGCAGTCAATCTGGGTAAACTCAGGCTGACGGTCGGCACGCAAATCTTCGTCACGGAAACACTTGGCAATCTGAAAATAACGATCGAAACCCGAAACCATCAACAATTGCTTGAAAAGTTGTGGCGATTGTGGCAAAGCATAAAACTCACCGGGATTCATACGCGACGGAACCACAAAGTCGCGGGCACCTTCGGGTGTTGATCCAATCAGAATAGGTGTTTCCACTTCCAAAAAGTGCATCTGATCCAGAAAACGACGGAGTTCGAAGGTAATGCGGTGACGCAATTCCAGATTTTCGCGTACTGTGGGACGACGTAAATCCAGATAACGGTACTTCATACGGATATCATCACCACCATCGGTATTTTCTTCGATAGTAAAGGGTGGTGTTTTCGATTCATTCAAAAGAATCAGTTCCGATACTAGCAATTCTATTTCACCTGTTTCAATGTTAGCATTTTTATTGCTACGTTCGGCGACTTCAGCATTTACCTGAATCACAAATTCACGCCCCAGTTTGTTGGCTGTTTCGAATAATTCAGTATTAATATCCTGATTGAATACTAATTGAGTGATTCCATAACGGTCACGTATATCAACAAAAGTCATTCCGCCCATTTTTCGGGTACGCTGTACCCAACCGGATAAAGTAACCTGTTGTCCTACGTTGGCAAGGCGAAGTTCGCCACAAGTGTGTGTTCTATACATATAAAAATTAATTTATAATTCATAATGCACAATTCGTAATCAATTGACATGTAATAAAATAAAAAGATATGCCAATAAATAAAGAATTCTACATCTGAATATGTTGAGTTATTATAACTCGTTTTTCAAAAAATAGATAACAAAAGTACTAAAAAATACTTATTAAAAAGTTATATTAATGCATTTTAGCACAAAAAAAGATGTAGAGAATTGTCTATTCTCCACATCTTAATTATGCCTGATAAATTGTGAATTACAAATTAAGCCTGAGTTAATTCAGGACAGATTTTTTTGATCAAACCTTTCAACACTTCACCTGGTCCGAGTTCTACAAATTCAGTTGCCCCATCGGTAACCATATTTTTTACGGTTTGAGTCCAACGTACCGGAGCAGTTAACTGAGCAATCAGATTTTGTTTGATGGCTTCTGCTTCAGTCTGAGGATATGCGTTTACGTTTTGATAAACAGGACAAACAGGGGTGCTAAATGTAGTGGCTTTGATAGCAGCTTGCAGTTCTTCACTGGCTGGTTGCATCAGCGGAGAGTGAAATGCACCACCTACAGGAAGCTTCAATGCACGTTTTGCTCCTTTTTCTTTCAACAATTCGCATGCTTTGTCAATTCCTTCGATAGAACCCGAAATAACCAATTGTCCGGGACAGTTGTAGTTAGCAGGAACCACAATACAATCTTTGATTGAATCACAAACTTCTTCAACAATTTCATCGCTCAGACCAAGTACGGCAGCCATAGTAGAAGGTTCTTTTTCACAGGCTTTCTGCATAGCCATAGCACGTGCATACACCAACTTCAACCCGTCTTCAAACGACAATGCACCAGCAGCAACCAATGCAGAGAATTCACCCAATGAGTGACCGGCTACCATTTCCGGTTTAAAATCATCGCCTAATACGATAGCTGAAATCACAGAGTGAAGAAATACAGCAGGTTGAGTAACTTTAGTTTGTTTTAAATCTTCCGGAGTTCCGGCGAACATTATATCGGTAATACGATATCCGAGAATTTCATTTGCTTTTTCGAAGTATTCTTTGGCCAATGGTGATTGATCATAAAGGTCTTTACCCATTCCTACAAATTGAGCGCCCTGACCGGGAAAAACATAAGCTTTCATATTAAATTTATATTTAGTTTTTAATCGTTATTTTTTGAAACAGAATAATCAGTATATTGTTGAAGATAAAACAACTGATCAATACTACAGGGATGATTTTTTTCGCAAATAGAACGCAAAGATACTATTTTATACGCAAAATTCATAATTCAACGTTCACAATTGCAGTTTTTGTTTTATATAGATCTGAATATCAGCAATATTATCCTGACATCATAAAAGCAGAAACCAGCTTATAACGGATGAGTTAGTCATTTTCAGATACAGATTTTTTCTAGTAAATTTGCAACAGATTTAATCAAACTCAAATGGAACAAATTCTAAAATACTTCCCAAATCTGACAGATACACAAAAGGCCCAATTTGAAGCACTTTATGATTTGTATTACGAGTGGAACGCGAAAATAAACGTGATTTCACGTAAGGACATTGAAAACCTTTACGAACATCACGTACTGCACTCGCTGGCTATAGCCGAAATCATTCGTTTTCAACCGGGTTCCACCATTTTAGATGTTGGTACCGGTGGTGGTTTTCCGGGAATTCCCTTGGCTATTCTTTTTCCCGAATCAACTTTTGTTTTGATTGATTCAATAGGCAAAAAGATTAAAGTCGGAACTGAAATAGCTACAGCTATCGGTTTAAAAAACATAACTTTAAAACACCTGCGTGTACAGGAAGAGAAGGGTCAGTTTGACTTTGTAGTGAGTCGTGCCGTCATGCCACTTGACGATCTGGTAAAACTGGTAAAAAAGAATATCAGCAAAAAGGCCGCAAATGCTTTGCCCAACGGACTTATATGCCTGAAAGGTGGCGAACTACAACATGAAATACTACCCTATAAGAATGTAGCTGAATTGTTTGAAGTAAGCGAGTTTTTCAACGAAGAGTACTTTAAAACGAAAAAAGCTGTATACGTACCGCTTTAAACGACAGTTGCCTTTGGCATTATTTACAGGCATTAACTCTCTGTGGTCTTACTGTTTACCAATCATCAAATAACTTTGAATAACCACAAATAACCAGCTTAATAACGACTAACGAAACAAAGATGACAATTAAAACATTTACATTCAATCCTTTTCAGGAAAATACATACTTACTTTTTGATGAAACAAAAGAAGCGGTACTTATAGATGCCGGATGCATCACCGATACCGAAAAACTTACATTAAAACGATTTATCGATGAAAATGGTCTTACACTGAAGCGTTTGATCAATACACACCTGCACCTAGATCATCAGTTCGGGAATAAATTTGTAACCGACACCTTTGGCTTACTGCCCGAAGCAAATCAACAGGATGAGTTTCTATTGGCCAATGTAGTGACGCAAGCCCGTTCTTTCGGTTTTAGCGTGGAAGAAGAAGCTCAGGCATTGGGTACATACATAAATGAAGGTGACGAAATAAAATTTGGAAACTGTAGCCTGAAAGCAATTCACGTACCGGGCCATTCGCCGGGAAGTCTGGCTTTTTATTCTGAAAAAGAAGGTGTTGTATTTGCCGGAGATGTACTGTTCCACAATTCTATAGGAAGGACCGACTTGCCGTATGGCGATTATGCCACACTTATTCTGTCCATTACTAAAAAACTGCTTCCCCTACCCGACTCCACAGTGGTTTATTGTGGTCATGGACCATCAACCACCATTAGAAGTGAAAAAAGCAGTAATCCGTATTTATAAATTAAGCAGATAGATCTACCTGCCAGATGGTTTTTTAGCGAAACTATTTGTAGAGATTATTATCTTCAATAAATTGTAATACAGAAGGATGTAACCATGCGCTTACATCCTTTTTTTGTGCGATGGAATTGCGGATTTCGGTTGAAGAGATATTGTATAAGTCGGTATGAAGTAATTCCATTTGAGGGTATTTAGCAGATACTTCGGCAAAATCGGCTCCATGGCGAGGATATACTAATACCGGATATTGCTCCAAAAGCTGTTCATAGTCTTTCCATTGGTCAAAAACCAGGGCATTGTCGCTTCCTATAACCAGTGTAAACTGACAATCGGGAAAATACGGTGACAGCACATGCAAAGTATCAATAGAATACGAAGGAATAGGCATGGTAAATTCAACATCGCAGGCTTTAAAGCGGGGTTGTTCCCGAATGGCAAAAATCAGCATATCCAACCGGATATATTCATCGAGTAATTCCGATTGATCTTTCAATGGATTGCAGGGAGAGATAACAAACCACACTTCATCAACCAATTGATTATTTATCAGGTGCTCGGCCAGCTTCTGGTGAGCCAGATGAATAGGATTAAACGAACCAAAGTAAAGAGCCACACGCTTTTTGCTATTAGGCCCCGACTCTTTTACCGAAGATTTTTGTTTTGATGAGTTACTGATAGGCTGCATATACTACAGTATTTTCTTTTTAGGGGAGAAAAGTTATTATTTTTTCAGAAACTCTCTTATCGAACGTTCTGCTTCGGCTTTTGCAAGCTCCAGATTATCGTTTACCACCACGACATCAAACTTTGGAGCAAAGCTCATCTCAAATTCGGCTTTTCCAATGCGCTTTTCTATCATCTCGGCCGAATCAGTTCCTCTATTCAGCAAACGTTTATGCAATTCATCGATGCTTGGTGGTGCAATAAACAAGGCTAATGCCTGATCGCCAAACTCTTTTTTAATATTCAGCCCCCCTACTACATCTACATCAAAAACAATGTTTTTCCCTTGACCTGTAATACGCTCAACTTCACTGCGAAGTGTACCGTAGTAGCAATTCTGATAAACTTCTTCGTATTCAAGAAACTCTTGATTATCAATTTTTTGTCTAAACTCTTCGGGCGTGAGATAATAATAGTCAACACCGTGTTTTTCAGTGCCTCTGGGAGCACGACTGGTAGCCGAAACAGAGAACTCCATATCGAATCCACACCCTAATAAGTATTGTACCAAGGTACTTTTGCCAGCTCCCGAAGGGGCTGAGAATATAATTAATTTGCCGGACATGTTTTTATTCGGTAGTTAATAGTTTGTAGTTTACAAATTCGCAGTAAACATTGAATAAGTGCTGGTTAGCTGCTAAGTAGTTTATAGTTGCCGGCAAGAAAGCGAAATTTGTAAAATATCCGGAACCGGTTTTCTTTGCTACCAACTACTTAGTTCTGACCTCTAAACTAAAGCACGTTCAGTACCTGCTCTTTTATCTGTTCCAAATCGTCTTTCATAAGTACAACGATTTTTTGCATTTCGCTGTTATTGGCTTTAGATCCCAATGTATTGATCTCACGTCCTATTTCTTGTGCAATAAATCCCAATTTTTTCCCCGGTGATTTCTCATGCTGCATAGTTTCTGTAAAATAGTCCAGGTGATTACGCAGGCGAACCTTTTCTTCGTTCACATCCAGCTTTTCGATATAAAAAATCAATTCCTGTTCCAACCTGTTTTTATCGTAATCAATTTTATCAGACAAAGCCTGCAGGTTTTCTTCCAAACGGGCCTTTATTTTTTCAACACGTTCGGCTTCAAATGGTGCTGTTTGCTCAAGTAACTGACCGATATGTGCTATTTTATCGGTAAATACACGCTCCAGCGATTTACCTTCCTGAATACGAAATGCTGTAAGCTGCTCAACGGCCGATGTCATGGTTTTACGAATTTCCAACCATTCGTTTTCATCCAGTTCTACCGTTTCAGTTTTCATTGTGTCGGGCAAACGAAGCAATACATCAAACCAGTTAGCCGGAACATCAATACCCAAATTTTCGGATAATGTTTTAATTTGCTGATAATAAGATTCTATAACAGACTGATTGATCTGAGTAACCGACTCTTTTCCGGAATTGTCTACATACAATGAAAGGTCAATTTTTCCCCGTTCAAGTTTTTGAGAAAGTTCATTACGTATCTCAATATCTTTTTCACGATACAGACCTGATATGCGCGTGGAAACATCCAACTGTTTACTATTTAAAGATTTAACTTCTACAACTATTTTCTTATTTCCAAATTCGCAAGTGGCTTTACCAAAGCCAGTCATTGACTGTATCATTGTTTTTATCTGTTTAATGATTTATTTATGCAAAAATACAATTTTTATTTCAAAGAACGGCTGAAACTAGGCATAGGCTAACTAAATTGACAATTGTTATGACCTGTTTTAAGACTAAAAACACAGCGAAATAATTTGGGTTTTACAAAATTGTTCTTATCTTTGCTAGCATAAAAAAAGGAATAATTCATGAACTTTACTAACTCATTTTTTTATTGGCGTTGGCTTAGTTGTTATAGTAAACAATGAGGTTCAATTTGTTGTGTGTGCATTAAAACAAATAATTCTATATAACGGCCTGTTGTTTATTAAAGACAACAGGCTTTACTTTTTTTAAATAATTAAACTACAATATTTACTGACATTTTTAGAACACATGGAAAAAACTAAAAAATTCTTGTTGGCCGAAAACGAATTACCTACTAAATGGTATAACATTGTTGCCGACATGCAAACCAAACCAATGCCTATGCTTCATCCGGGCACCAAACAACCCTTGAAAGCTGAAGATTTATATCCAATGTTTGCCAAAGATCTGGCACACCAGGAACTAAATCAAACCGATCCCTGGATTGAAATCCCCGAAGAAGTTCGCGAAAAATATAAAATCTACCGCCCTACTCCACTGGTTCGTGCTTATAATCTTGAAAAAGCACTGGATACACCCGCTCATATTTATTTTAAAAACGAAAGTGTAAGCCCTGTAGGTTCTCATAAATTAAATTCTGCACTTGCACAAGCCTATTATTGTAAAAAAGAAGGTACTACCAATATCACAACAGAAACAGGTGCTGGTCAATGGGGAACTGCTTTATCATTTGCAGCTAAAATTTTCGGACTTGAATTAGCTGTTTATATGGTAAAAATCAGTTATGAGCAAAAACCATATCGTCGGTCATTAATGCAGACTTGGGGGGCACAGGTTATTGCTTCTCCCAGTATGTCAACCAAAGCCGGACGCCAGATTCTGACTGATAATCCTACCTATCAGGGAAGTTTAGGAACAGCTATCTCGGAAGCCATTGAACTAGCCATGCAAACTCCGAATTGTAAATATACCTTGGGCAGTGTATTGAATCATGTATCGTTACACCAAACTGTTATCGGTCTGGAAGCTGAAAAACAGATGGAAATGACCGGAGAATATCCCGATGTAGTTATCGGTTGTTTTGGAGGAGGTTCTAATTTTTCCGGGATTTCCTTCCCTTTCATGCGTCATAACATCAAAGAAGGTAAAAAGACCCGTTTCATTGCCGCTGAACCTGCTTCCTGCCCCAAACTAACCCGTGGCAAATTTGAATATGATTTTGGTGATGAAGCCGGTTATACACCACTATTACCAATGTTTACGCTGGGACATAATTTTGCACCTGCTCATATTCATGCCGGTGGGCTTCGTTACCACGGTGCCGGAACAATTGTCAGTCAACTGATGAAAGACAATATGATGGAAGCCGTTGATATTGATCAGTTAGATTCATTTAAAGCAGGTATACTCTTTGCTCAAACCGAAGGAATTGTTCCCGCTCCCGAATCGGCCCATGCTATTGCTGCCGCTATCAATGAAGCGCAAAAATGCAAAGAAGAAGGAGTTTCAAGAAATATTCTGTTCAACCTGTCGGGACATGGACTGGTAGATATGGCTGCTTATGATCAATACTTAGCTGGCGATCTGGTTAATTATTCATTATCAAAAGAAGACATTGAAAAGAATGTAAGCAAGTTGGAGCATTTGGTATAACATCAAACTACTAACAACAGTAATAAACAAAAAAGGCTTCGAAAAATCGAAGCCTTTTTTGTTTGTTGAAAATCACTTGGTATTGGAACTTATAATTTCCTCTTTCTTGTAACCAATATGCGTTATAATACGCAATGAAGTATCCTTAGTCAGATAACTCCAGGCCCAGTTAAAGAAAATGACTATTTTATTACGAACACTCAGGATGAGCATCAAATGTAAAAACATCCAGACATACCAGGCTAACGGACCTTTGAATTTGATAAACGGTAACTCTACCACCGCTTTATGTTTACCTATGGTTGCCATCATCCCCAAATCGTGATATTCAAACTCTTCGGGTTTATAATTTTCATTTTTAATTGATTTCAGAATATTCTTGCTCAGAAGTTTTGCCTGATTAATGGCCACATTGGCCACCTGTGGATGTCCTTTGGGATATTTTGGAGTTTCCATATAAGCCACATCACCTAAGGCATAAATATTATCGAACCGTTTAAGTTTATTGGTACGATCCACAATATATCTGTTTCTGAACACATCTTCAGACTCCAGTCCTTCAATAATATTACCTGTAACACCGGCAGCCCAGATAACATTTTTTGTCGGAATCTTTTCCCCGTTATTCAATGTAACCACATCTCCGTCGTACGATTCAATCAATGTCTCTGTTCTTACTGTTACACCCAAATCTTCAAGGTATTTTCTGGAAGCAATTCTCGATTCTTGACTCATATTACCCAATGTATTCTTGCTTCCTTCCAACAGAATAATATTAAATTTGCTAAAGTCAATATTATGGTAATCTTTGGGTAATACATCATTCTTGAGCTCTGCAAATGAGCCTGCTAGTTCAACACCTGTAGCCCCCGCACCAACAATAACTACATTCATCCAAGCTTGCTTTTCCTCGGGTCTGGCAAAAATTTCTTTTTCAAAACTAAAAAGTATTTTATTTCGAATATCGATTGATTCTTCGGTGGTTTTCATTGAGAATGCATGTTCACTCATTTGTTTATTTCCAAAGAAATTTGTTTTGCATCCGGTGGCAATTATCAAATGATCATACGTAATGGTTCTATCATAAGCAGTCATTAGTTTTTTTTCTGTCGGATTTATACTCGTAATATCCGCCATTCTGAAGTCTACTGTTTTACTCCGTTGAAAAATTTTACGAAATGGAAATGAAATGCTTGACGGCTCAAGTCGACCCGTTGCAACCTGATAAAACAAAGGTTGAAATTGATGATGATTCTGTTTATCAACCAGAATAACTTTTAAATCAGCTTTCGTTAATGCTGTAGCCAATTGCAAACCAGCAAAACCACCTCCGATAATGACCACTTTATCACCCTTTTTAATACCTAAATTACTCATATATTTTTTATTTATTACAATCTATAAACTTAACTAAATAACAACAAAAGCCCGGAAATGTTGATTAATAAAGATTTTTTTCTCTAATTAAAATATGCGTAAATCATAATATACTGAACATTATAAGATTACACACATACAAAATTATTAGAATATTATCTTTATCTTTGCATTTAAATAGTAGGTCGGTTTGTCGCTTTTCCCTTGTGGAATGGAGGAAAGTCCGGGCAACGTAGAGAGCCATATTTCTTAACGGGAAGCTGTTCGTAAGGGCAGAGTAATGTAACAGAAAAAAACCGCTCCGGTTTCTGGAGTAAGGGTGAAAAGGTGAGGTAAGAGCTTACCGGATTCGATGGTAACACCGGATGCCGTACATCTTATGGGTTGCAAGATCACGTATACCGACGTATGTAGGGTTTCTCGCCCGATGTCGGGGGGTAGATCGCTAAAGGCAAGTGGAGACATTTGTTCGAGATAAATGACAAACGCTTTGTGAAAACAAAGTACAAAACCCGGCTTATAGATCTACTATTTTTTTATAAAAATTTCCATCCTCATATATAGTTCTTTCTTATGTCGAAATTTATAGCATCTATTGCTCAGATATATAATTTTATTCGATACGACATTTGGCGGGTAGCAGAAGACGAATTATCCCGCTCTCGTCGATTTATGTATCGCCTGCTAAAAACACTGGTTTTGGCTGTAAGGGGATTCATTAATGATGATTTAAATGTAAGAGCTTCTGCACTCACTTACTCTATTTTATTTGCTATAGTCCCTCTTTTTGCATTGATTATCGCAATTGGTAAAGGTTTTGGTGTAGATAAAATAATAGAAAACTCTCTACAAGACACGTTTATAAGTCAATCAGACATGATTCCTACGGTAATGGGATTTGTCGATCGATACTTGAAATCCACACAAGGTGGAATATTTATTGGTGTGGGTATTGCTATTTTGTTCTGGTCGGTAATGAATTTTTTTATGCAGGTCGAAAGAGCATTTAACCGTATCTGGCAGGTAAAAGAATCCCGCTCTTTTATCCGGCAATTCTCCACGTATTTCTCGGCCATTCTCATTGTTCCACTGGTAATTGTCTTTTCCGGCGGATTGTCCATTTATGTGAGTTCGGCTGTTAAACAGTCCTATGTATACGATGTTCTCAGCCCTCTGTTACGATTCGGTGTAAAGTTTATACCTTATTTCATCAATTGGATTGTATTTACCATTTTATATATTGCCATGCCCAATACGAGGGTTAAGTTCTGCAACGCTCTGATGGCAGGAATAATTGCCGGTTCTGCTTTTCAGGCATTCCAAATGCTATATATAAACGGTCAGGTCTATTTATCCCGTTATAATGTTGTCTATGGGAGTTTTGCTGCTGTTCCTTTGTTACTTCTTTGGATACAGATCTCTTGCTTAATTGTTTTACTTGGAGCCGAAATATCCTATGCCTCACAGAATATTAATAATTTTGATTTTGAATTAGATACCAACAATATCAGCACCCGCTATAAAAACTTTCTAACCCTTTTTCTAACATACGTTATTGTAAAACAATTTGAAGAACAAAAACCACCCTTATCGACAGAACAAATTGTGTTGAAATATAAACTCCCTATCCGAATTGTAAACGAGATCTTATTGAAATTGGTAAAAGTATCTGTACTCACCGAAGTCTTGAGTGGAAAAAAAGGAAAGCTAAAAACTTATCAACCTGCCATTGATATAAATCAGCTTACTGTAAGCTTATTATTTAGTAAACTGGAAATTTACGGTTCAGAATTATTTCTGACGAATAAAAATGAATTATTAGACACCTTTTGGCAAAAAACACTGGATATCAAACAACGCTCAGAAGAACATACTGAACAGATACTTGTAAAAGACATCTGATCTGTAACTTGCATAAATAAAAGCAAAGAAGCTATTTTGAATAAATCAATTTTTCTTGTTTTTAAATGCCACATTCTCGGTTTTATTAAAAAGAAAATTGTAATTTTGCATTCACTATTTTTCTATCTGAATATATTTAAGGTGCGTTCCTCTAATGGTTAGGAGATCGGTTCCTCAATCCGAAGATAGCAGTTCGATTCTGCTACGCACTACATAATTTGGCACTCTATAATATAAGCACTTGATTATAAAATAAAAATATATAATTTTGCCGCAAGAAAGAAAAACAACATCATACCTGAATTAAATAAAAAACAATAAATACTTGCATATTCAAAATATAGTTGTACATTTGCAACGTTTTCAAATCACATAGGCAGTCCTGTCTCTGTAAGAATAATCAAAAAAAACATAACATTCACAATTTCAACGTTTTTTCCGGAAGGAAAATCTCACCAAAACGTTTATTCATCACTTTATGAGTAATTACAACATTTTGCAATTGAATGCGAAAGAACTGTCCGAATTGAAGGACATCGCAACTGAATTAGGTCTGAAAGTCTCAAATTCAACAAAAAAAGAAACTTTAGTTTATGACATTCTCGACCAACAAGCGGTAGTGAATGCACAACGAAAAACTATTACCAACGAAAATCAGGAAATTGAACGGAAAAAGCGCCTTCGTGTGCCAATAAAGAAAACTCCTGAACAAAAAGCACTTGCTCAACAAGCAGCAGAAAACAAAGGATCAAAGCCAGCTCCTAAAGAAGCCAAAGAGTCTAAGCCTGTTATCGTAAAACCTACAGAGGCAGTAAAAGCTGAATCAAAGCCAGTTGAAAATGCTATTGTTGAACCCGAAGCCAAACCGGCAAAAAAAGTCAACAAGCCAAAACAACCAAAAGCTGCCAAACCGATTATTGTAAGACCTGTAGCTGCTGAAATAGCTGAAAAAGGAGAAGTAAAAGAGCCGGAAGTTGTGGCTCCAGTAACCGCTCCAACTAAAGTATTTGTATTGGAAGAAAGACAAGAAGACGAATTAACAGAAGAAACCTTGTTTGTGGCAGAGATTTCCAACACAGAACAAACTGAAGAAGGAACTGAAATTCTACGACCGATTCAGGAAATAGCCGAGATCAAATCTTTCAAACAGAACAATACCAATCAGAATAATGGCAATGGCAACAACGGTAATAATAACCGTAACAAGTTCAATAGTCGCCCTGAGAAAACAGAGAAGCAATTCGATTTTGATGGTATCCTGGAAGGAACAGGAACGTTAGAAATGATGGCCGATGGTTATGGTTTTCTTCGTTCGGCCGATTATAATTACTTGGCTTCACCTGATGATATTTATGTATCGCAATCTCAAATAAAACTTTTCGGACTAAAAACCGGTGACACTGTAAAAGGTGCCATCCGCCCCCCAAAAGAAGGCGAAAAGTATTTTCCACTTATCAAAGTAGCTCAAATTAATGGCCGTTCACCTGAATATGTTCGCGATCGCGTTCCTTTTGAACACCTCACTCCTCTTTTCCCTGATACCAAATTTAATCTTTGTAGCGGTAAAAATGATACACTTTCAGCACGTATGGTTGATTTGTTTTCTCCTATTGGTAAAGGTCAACGTGGATTAATTGTAGCACAACCAAAAACTGGTAAAACTGTCTTATTAAAAGATATTGCTAACGCTATTGCTGCAAACCACCCCGAAGTGTACATGATTGTACTGCTTATTGATGAACGTCCGGAGGAAGTAACCGATATGGCTCGCAGTGTACGTGCTGAAGTAGTTTCATCTACTTTTGACGAACCGGCAGAACGTCACGTAAAAGTGGCTAGTATGGTTCACGAAAAGGCAAAACGTATGGTTGAATGTGGTCAGGATGTAGTTATTCTGCTTGATTCTATTACACGCTTGGCACGTGCATATAATACTGTTTCTCCTGCTTCTGGTAAAATTCTTTCAGGTGGTGTGGATGCCAATGCATTACACAAACCAAAACGTTTCTTCGGAGCAGCACGTAATATTGAAAATGGTGGAAGCTTGACAATTATTGCTACTGCATTAACCGAAACTGGTTCTAAAATGGATGAAGTAATTTTCGAAGAATTTAAAGGAACCGGTAACATGGAACTTCAGCTCGATCGTAAATTATCGAACAAACGTATTTTTCCTGCTGTGGATATTATGGCTTCAAGTACTCGTCGCGACGACTTATTGCTTGATAAAGATACACTAAACCGCATGTGGATTTTACGTCGCCATCTTTCGGATATGAATTCAATGGAAGCTATGGAGTTTTTGAAAGATCGCTTGGAACGTACCGAAAACAATGACGAATTTTTGGTATCGATGAATGCGTAATGCATTCCCAGATCTCACCATATACAAAGAGTTGTCGGGTATTACCCGACAACTCTTTTATTTTATCGACGTACATAATTTTAGGAAAATTAGTGATATTCAATGATAATTATTTGTTTCTAAAATAATTTGTTTTATTTTTGTGAAAATTATGAAATCTATAAAGAAATGAACCGACTAATGAAATTAAATTTATGTTTTGCTACAATAATAGCTCTGGTTATATTTACAGCATGTGCTAAGGATGAAATAACAAGTCTCACACTAAATTATACCTCCTTGAATTTTTCGATTAGGCAAACAGATTCGTTGGTTGCCATTATAGCTGGCAACGGTGACATTCAGAAATTTCCCATCAAATGGTTGACCAGCGACTCAACCGTTGTAACGGTTGTAAAAGGTAAAATAGAAGCCATTGCTACGGGATCAGCTACCATCACTGCCAAAACGGGAACTAAAACAGCAAGCTGCATCGTCACCGTCACTAATCAACTATATCCCGTAACTACCGAAGGATATTTAGTTTACAGGGGCGATCTTTTCAATGCCGCCCTTTCGAATTATTTTGACGTTTATCTGGCTGGTAAAGCAGATACAATGGTATTATCTTTCAACCTTCCATTAAACGTGAAAGACAGTTTGCCGGTGGGTAATTACCCTGTATCAACGATCAGGAGTCAGGAAGATCTTAAGCCTAATGTAGCAAATTCAGCATTTGCTAAAGGCAAATATATTTATGGATCGTACTACTACAAGAATTCTCTGAATCCGGTAAGTAGCGGAAAAATAGTAGTTAAAAGTGCGAAAGGTAGCTATATCATAGAATATGACCTGCTGGATTTGTTTGGAAATACAATTTTTGGAACCTATGTGGGAAAACTGATTTATCGAAATACCGTAAGTGCATCCTCGGTACATGCAATCTCTAAAGTTACTATAAACCAATTGTTCAATAAGGAAAGTAAACTCCAAAAGCTGAACAAACCCTGAGTTGTTAGTCAAAAGCATTAAATTAAAACGAGCATTCGGCACCCGTTGAATGCTCGTTTTCTTGCACAAACGGGAGCAATTTATGCAGTTTTTTTAGTGCTTTAGGAAAAAAGCACTATCTTTGCAGCCGGAAAATTGTAAGATTCATTATAATAATCACATCAATCGGAAACAAAGCAACAGACTCTGAATGCCGGATTAAATAAGATTGACATCATTAAAAAAAATCGTAAACATGAAATTATTAGAAGGAAAAGTAGCTATCGTAACCGGAGCTGCACGTGGTATTGGCAAAGCGATTGCCCTAAAACTGGCAAGCGAAGGTGCTGACATTGCATTCACCGATCTGAACATCGACGAAAATGCCTTAAACACACAAAAAGAGCTTGAAGCATTTGGTGTTAAAGCCAAAGGATACGCTTCGAATGCAGCTAACTTTGACGAAACGCACACGGTAGTAGCTGAAATAGCCAAAGAATTCGGTCATATCGACGTATTGGTAAATAATGCCGGTATCACTAAAGATGGTTTGCTAATGCGCATGAGCGAAGGTCAATGGGATGCGGTTATCAACGTAAACCTGAAATCGGCTTTCAACTTTATCCATGCAGTAACTCCTGTGATGATGAAACAAAAAAGTGGTAGCATTATTAATATGAGCTCAGTGGTAGGTGTTTCGGGTAATGCCGGACAGGCAAATTATTCAGCTTCTAAAGCAGGTATGATTGGCTTGGCCAAATCTGTAGCTAAAGAACTTGGTTCTCGTGGTATCCGTGCCAATGCTATTGCACCGGGCTTTATCGAAACCGAAATGACTCACGCTCTAACCGAAGAACAACGTGCAAAATGGAGTGAAGCCATTCCATTGCGTCGCGGTGGTAGTCCTGACGAAGTAGCTAAAGTAACTTTGTTTCTTGCTTCAGACTTATCCAGTTATGTTAGTGGACAAGTTATCCATGTTTGTGGTGGAATGAATACTTAATCAGACACACAACTGACAAATTATAAAAAAGCGCTTCAAAGAATTTTGGAGCGCTTTTTGTTTTAATAATGTTACTGAATAAATAGACTGCTTTGATCGTTTTTGAAACGAAAAAATAGTATCTTTGTCAGTCTTTTTCGGTAAAACTGACAAAACAGGTAGATATAGAATAATACAATTATATAAAAAACTGAAGTAATGGGATTTAATGACTTTTTAGGAAAAATACTGGGGAATAAGTCGCAACGCGATTTGAAAGAAATCACGCCTTATGTAGATAAAATAAAAGCCGTTTACGGTGAAATATCCGCGCTTAGTAACGATGAATTACGTGCTAGAACTGAAACGATTAAAACCCGTATTCAGGATTATGTTGCAGCTGAAGTTGCCCGTATTGCAGAATTAAAAGCCAGCATAGAAGAAACTGAAATTGATCTTCGCGAGAAAGTTTATACTGAAATTGATAAACTGGAAAAAGAAATTACCGCTAAATACGAAGAGGTACTTGATGAAGTACTGCCCGAAGCATTTAGCATTATGAAAGATACAGCCCGCAGGCTGAACGAGAATGCCGAAGTAATAGTTACTGCCAATGATTTTGATCGCGAACTAGCTACGAAATATGATTTTGTAAGTATTGAAGGCGATAAAGCTCATTTTAAAAATCAATGGACTGCCGGCGGCAACCTGATTAAATGGGAAATGGTACACTACGATGTACAGCTGTTTGGTGGTGTGGTGCTACATAAAGGTAAAATTTCGGAAATGGGAACCGGTGAAGGAAAAACACTGGTAGCTACGCTTCCTGTATTCCTGAATGCATTAACCCGCAATGGCGTTCACGTAGTGACTGTAAATGATTATTTGTCTAAACGTGACTCGGAATGGATGGGACCGTTGTATATGTTCCATGGTTTGTCAGTAGATTGTATTGATAAACACCGCCCGAATTCAGAAGAGCGTCGTCAGGCTTATATGGCCGATATTACCTTTGGTACTAATAATGAATTTGGTTTTGACTACCTCCGTGACAATATGGCAACTGCCCCACTGGATCTGGTACAACGCAAGCATAATTATGCCATTGTGGATGAGGTTGACTCGGTGTTGATTGATGATGCACGTACTCCATTGATTATTTCCGGACCGGTTCCGAAAGGCGAAGACCAGCTATTTGAAGATCTACGACCTAAAGTAGAACGTTTGGTAAACATACAAAAAACACTTGCTACCAAATATCTGGCTGATGCCCGTAACTTATTGAAGTCAGAAGATAAAAAGGAACAGGAAG
This sequence comes from Bacteroidales bacterium, assembly GCA_015654525.1. Taxonomy (GTDB): domain Bacteria; phylum Bacteroidota; class Bacteroidia; order Bacteroidales; family Paludibacteraceae; genus Paludibacter. The sequence continues at coordinate 2,431 of JAATGT010000353.1, read as the reverse complement.
AAGGCGCATTGGCATTGTTTCGCTCATACAAGGGGATGCCTAAAAACAAACCGTTGATTAAATATTTGAGCGAACAGGGCATGAAAGCATTACTGCTGAAAACCGAAGAGTTTTACATGCAGGAAAACAACCGCAATATGCACGTTGCCACCGATCCGCTTTACTTTGTGATTGATGAAAAAAACAATACCATTGAACTTACCGATAAGGGTATTGATTTGATTACCGACAATACCGACGATGCCCAATTTTTCGTTTTACCCGATGTAGGTAGCGAAATTGCCGAACTTGAAAAGAATAAATCACTTTCTACAGAAGAAAAGCAATCACAGAAAGACGAAATTCTTCAAACTTATTCCGTGAAATCGGAACGCGTTCATACCATCAATCAGTTACTGAAAGCATATACGCTCTTCGAAAAAGATGTGGAATATGTGGTGATGGAAAATAAAGTAATGATTGTGGACGAACAAACCGGACGTATTATGGACGGTCGTCGTTATTCCGACGGTTTGCATCAGGCTATAGAAGCTAAAGAGCGTGTAACTATTGAAGCTGCCACACAAACATTTGCTACTATTACCTTGCAGAATTACTTCCGCATGTATCACAAGCTTTCGGGGATGACAGGTACTGCCGAAACGGAAGCCGGCGAATTGTGGGATATCTACAAACTGGATGTGGTGGTTATTCCAACCAATCGCCCCATTGCCCGTATTGATATGGAAGACCGCGTGTACAAAACGAAACGCGAAAAATATACAGCCGTTATTGACGAAATCGATAAACTGGTAACTGCCGGTCGTCCGGTGTTAGTCGGAACCACCTCGGTGGAAATTTCCGAACTATTAAGCCGCATGCTCAACGGCCGTAAGATTAAACACAATGTGTTGAATGCTAAACTGCACCAACGTGAAGCTGAAATTGTAGCCGAAGCTGGTCACACAGGGACGGTTACCATTGCTACCAATATGGCTGGTCGTGGTACGGATATTAAGCTGACTCAGGAAGTGAAGGATGCAGGTGGTTTGGCCATTATCGGTACCGAACGCCATGAGAGTCGACGCGTCGACCGCCAGTTGCGCGGACGTGCCGGACGTCAGGGTGATCCGGGTTCTTCTATTTTCTATGTATCACTCGAAGATGATTTAATGCGCTTATTCGGCTCGGAACGTATTTCGGGCATTATGGATAAACTCGGTTTCGAAGAAGGCGAAATGATTGAACACTCGATGATTTCGAAATCAATAGAACGTGCTCAGAAAAGAGTGGAAGAAAATAACTTCGGACGACGTAAAAATCTGTTGGAATATGACGATGTGATGAACTCGCAACGTGAGGTGGTTTACTCTAAACGTCACCACGCTTTGATGGGCGAACGCATTGGCGTTGATATAACCAATATGATTTACGATACAGCCGAAGGTATTGTGGAAAGTGCACGTAACAGTGGTGACTACGAACTAATGGAAGAAGACTTGCTAAAAGTTTTTGCCATGGATGCTCCTTTTGCCGAAGAAGAATTCAACAACACAAAAGTTGCTGTATTAAGCGAAAAAGTTGCCGAAGCTGCTTTGAGTACTTTCAAACGCAAAATGGAAAAACTGGCTTCGATAGCTTATCCGGTTATCAAAGAAGTATATGAGCAAAAAGGACAACAATATGAAAATATCCTGATTCCGGTTTCCGATGGACAGCGTGTGCTGAATATTACCGCTCACTTGGAAACTGCTTATAAGAGTGAAGCCCGCGAGGTAGTAAAAGCTTTTGAAAAACAAACCTTGCTGTATGTGATTGACGACGAATGGAAAGAGCATCTTCGCCAGTTGGACGAATTGCGTAATTCTGTTCAGAATGCAAGTTACGAACAAAAAGATCCGCTGTTGATTTACAAACTCGAATCGTTCGGATTGTTCAAAGAAATGATTGATGCCATTAACCGTAAGGTGTTGGCCATCTTATTGCGTGGTCAGATCCCGATGCGCGAACCGGAACAAGTGCGCGAAGCACGACCAAGCGAACGCATGGATTTGAGCAAATACAAAACGCAAAGAGCCATTGGTGCCTAAATTTCCGCCCCGTTTCATAAATATGCTCCGGATATTGGCCACTGTACGGTTGACATTATCGGTGGCCGTTTCAATAAATACAGCCACACCGCCATTACCATACCCTTCATAGGTAAGTTCCTGATAATTGGTAGCATCAGTGCCCGAGGCTTTTTTTATGGCATTTTCAATTTTTTCTAGGGGCTATACATTCTATCGATTGACAATTAAATAAAGTTGGAATATACTTAAAAAAGAAAATGATAATCACTTTCATTAACTGATTTTAATTCATGACAAGTGAAACCGCTTGTTGTTTCATCTTGTTTTAGGAATCGTATCAAAGCTTTATTTGAAAAGGAGGATAACTTATGATACAATTT
>JAATGT010000130.1 GCA_015654525.1 Bacteroidales bacterium | reverse complement strand
ATAAACTCTTTCCGCGTTACTTTGTAAAATCTATGGATGGCTTTGTAGCTATGGCGGATTCTGTATTGGCGGATATTAATTCTTTTGATCCGGATAATAAACCCAAGGTTATGTCACCTCATCCCATTTATGACCATTATGGGGCTGCCTTAACAAAAAAAGAATCCGCGATGAAGCTTGGATTACATGAACAAAAGCAGTATATTTTATTTTTTGGATTTATTCGTCATTACAAAGGTTTGGATTTATTGCTGGAAGCATTTGCCGATCCAAGATTGCGTCAATTTCCGGTCAGGCTTATTGTTGCCGGCGAATTTTACGAGAATCCTCAGCCTTACCTTGAATTAATTATTAAATTGAAGTTGGAAGGATTGGTTGAGCTGCGAACCGGCTTTATTCCAGATAATGAAGTTCGGAACTACTTTAGTTTGGCTGATTTGGTTGCACAACCTTATCGGACTGCAACTCAGAGTGGCGTTAGTCAGATAGCTTATCATTTTGAAAAGCCGATGTTGGTAACTAAAGTAGGAGGATTGGCTGAGATTATTCCAGATGGTAAGGTCGGATATGTGGTAGGTGTGGATCCGGTTCAGATTGCTGATGCGTTGGTTGATTTTTTCTCTAATCAACGATCTGAGAAGATGATCGAAAATATTAAAGTTGAAAAACAAAAATTCTTATGGTCGCGCATGACTGATGCGATTGATGGATTATTCTAAGTTCTCTGTGTTTTTTAAGGAAACAAAATGCTTGTTTTGAGTGTTCTGTTTGCAAAATTTGAAATTTTATTCACTAATCTCTCTTTTTCCCAATCAGGGACTACGAGCTCTTTATATATTATGGCAAGCGAAATAGTAGAAACGCCGATGATGAAACAATTCAACGAGATAAAAGCAATGCATCCGGATGCAATCTTGCTTTTTCGTTGTGGTGATTTTTACGAAACTTTTTCCACGGATGCTATTCGGGCATCACAGATTCTGGGTATTACATTAACTAAGCGGGCAAATGGCTCTGGTAAAACAATCGAACTTGCTGGTTTCCCCCATCATGCACTCGATACATACTTGCCGAAACTAGTTCGCGCGGGAATGCGTGTGGCTATTTGTGATCAGCTTGAAGATCCAAAACTTACAAAAAAAATAGTCAAACGTGGAGTCACTGAATTGGTTACTCCAGGTGTTTCTTACAGTGATACTACGTTGAACTATAAAGAAAATACTTTTTTGGCAAGTGTTTATCTGAATAAAAATCATGTTGGCGTTTCTTTCTTAGATATTTCTACTGGTGAGTTTTTGGTCGCAGAAGGAACATCTGAATATGTTGATAAATTATTGAATAGTTTTGGTCCGAAAGAAGTCCTTTTTGATCGTTCGAAGAAAAAAGATTTCGAGGCTCTATTCGGAACTAAATTTTTCACGTACGCCCTTGAAGATTGGGCTTACACACCCGACACCGCCCTAGAACGTTTGCTTAAGCATTTTGAAACTAAAAATCTCAAAGGCTTTGGCGTTGACAGTCTGTCTAATGGTGTTGTAGCAGCCGGAGCTATTTTACATTATCTAGATTTAACTCATCATCAACAAACAGGGCATATAACGCAATTATCTAGGATTGAAGAAGAACGTTATGTTTGGCTTGATCGGTTTACAGTGCGAAATTTGGAATTGTACGGTTCTATAAACGAGGGTGCCCGTACGCTGCTTGATGTGATTGATAAAACTATTAGTCCTATGGGAGCACGCATGCTGAAGCGTTGGATTGCATTTCCATTGAAAGATGTGAAGCCAATCAATGAACGGTTGAGTGTCGTGGAGTATTTTTTTAAAGATACAGAACTAAAGCTTTTGCTTGAGCAAAATATAGCTTTGATTGGCGATTTGGAGCGGATTATTTCTAAAGTGGCTGTGGGGAGAATTAATCCGCGCGAAGTTGTTCAACTCAAGGTGGCATTGAAAGCTATTGAGCCAATCAAAGAAGCTTGTTTAGGAACGGACAATGTGACTCTGAAAAAGATAGCAGATCAATTAAATGCTTGTGCAATTATTTCGGAAAAAATAGAAAATGAAATTTCCAACGATCCTCCAAATCTGATTAATCGCGGTGGTATTATTAAGCCTGGGATTGATGCAGATCTGGATGAGTTGCGTCAATTGGCTTATTCAGGAAAAGATTTCTTACAAAAAATTCAGGAACGCGAAAGCGAAGAGACGGGTATTCCAAGTCTGAAAATAAGTTTCAATAATGTTTTTGGATACTATATTGAAGTGCGAAATATGCACAAAGATAAAGTACCTGATACGTGGATTCGCAAGCAGACTTTAGTAAATGCCGAACGATATATTACACAGGAACTCAAAGTTTACGAAGAAAAAATTCTAGGTGCTGAAGAAAAAATTCTGACTATTGAAACTCGACTTTTTAGTGAATTAGTGCTGGGACTGGTTGATTATATTACAGCCATTCAGTTGGATTCCAACTTGATTGCTCAACTTGATTGTTTACTTTCATTTACCAAGGTGTCTGCCGAAAATAAATATGTTTGTCCTGAAGTGACTGATACAGATGTCTTGGAGATTAAGCAAGGTCGACATCCTGTTATTGAAAAGCAACTGCCGATTGGCGAAACTTATATTGCTAACGATGTGTATCTGGATAATGAAACTCAGCAGATCATCATTATTACTGGTCCCAATATGTCGGGTAAATCTGCTTTGCTTCGCCAGACAGCTATTATTACGTTGATGGCCCAAATAGGTTGCTTCGTTCCTGTTGAAAGCGCTAAGATTGGAATTGTTGATAAAATATTTACCCGGGTGGGTGCGAGTGATAATATTTCACAAGGAGAGTCTACTTTTATGGTGGAGATGAATGAAGCTGCCAGCATTCTGAATAATCTGTCGAGTCGCAGTCTGGTTCTTTTCGATGAATTAGGGCGTGGAACGAGTACGTATGATGGAATTTCCATTGCGTGGGCTATTGTGGAATATATTCATGAGCATCCAAATTGTAAAGCTAAAACTCTTTTTGCTACACATTATCATGAGTTGAATGAAATGGAAAAATCATTCCATCGGATTAAAAATTATAACGTGTCGGTAAAGGAGGTTGATAAAAAAATAATTTTCCTTCGTAAGCTGGTTCGAGGCGGTAGTGAGCATAGTTTTGGTATTCATGTGGCTAAAATGGCTGGGATGCCGCAAAGTATTGTGAAGCGTTCAGAGCAAATATTGAAGCAACTCGAAACTGATAATCGTCAATCGGGAGTTTCCAAGCCTGTAGGTGAAATTGCTCAACAACGTGAAGGTCTGCAATTAAGTTTCTTTCAGCTTGATGATCCCGTGCTGGAACAAATTCGTGACGAAATCAAAAATCTGGATGTTGATAATCTTACTCCGATCGAGGCTCTTAATAAGCTTAATGAAGTTAAGCGTATAATTACGGGCAGGTAAACTGCACATTCGCCATATATATGTCATTAATATTGCATATAAATACATTTTTATGAAACCCAGATGTGTGAGTCTAAGTTTTAAGTTCTGAAATATTATAAAAACGCATTTTTTAGCGGGTGAAACTAAAAAAAACAGTACTTTTGTGCTTTCTTTTTTAGAAATAAAACACTCAAACAAATATATTATTTATTGTATGAAAAAACATAATTTTAATGCCGGCCCTTCTATTTTACCACGCGAGGTTATTGAAAAAACGGCACAGGCAGTATTGGATTTTAATGGTTCAGGTTTATCAGTATTGGAAATCAGTCACCGTTCAAAAGATTTTCAAGCAGTAGTTGACGAAACAATTGCGCTCTTCAAGGAATTATTGAATATTCCCGAAGGTTATTCTGTTCTTTTTTTAGGGAGTGGTGCCAGTATGCAGTTTTGTATGATTCCATTTAATCTTCTTGAAAAGAAAGCAGCATATTTAAATACAGGTGTTTGGGCTAATAAAGCCATGAAAGAGGCGAAAGGATTTGGTGAAACAGTGGAAGTTGCTTCGTCTAAAGATGCCAACTATACGTTTGTCCCTAAAGGCTATGTAATTCCAGCTGATGCTGATTATTTTCATATTACAACAAATAATACGATTTATGGAACAGAAATCCTGACAGACCTCGATTCTCCGGTGCCATTAATTGCTGATATGTCTTCTGATATTTTCTCACGTCCAATGGATGTTTCTAAATATGGAATGATTTATGGTGGGGCGCAAAAAAATCTAGCTCCTGCAGGTTTGGCTTTTGTTATAATAAAAGATGAACTGCTGGGAAAAGTATCTCGTTATATTCCGACTATGCTTAATTATAAAACGCATATTACTGAAGGATCAATGTTTAACACTCCACCTGTGTTGCCTATTTATAGTGCAATGGAAACCTTGCGTTGGTTGAAGGCTAATGGCGGTTTGGTTGAAATGGAAAAGAAGAATATTGCAAAAGCCGAATTACTTTATAATACAATTGATAACAGCAAAATCTTTGTTGGGACGGCAGCAAAAGAAGATCGTTCGCGCATGAATATTTGTTTTGTTATGAAACCGGAATATCAGTCGTTGGAAGCCGATTTCCAAAAATTTGCTTCAGATCGGGGTATGGTTGGAGTTAAAGGTCACCGTTCGGTTGGAGGTTTTCGTGCATCTATTTATAATGCAATGCCAATTGAGAGTGTTCAGGCACTTGTTGACTGTATGTTGGAATTCGAAAAATTAAACGCTTAGAAATAAACATAACAATAGGTACTTTAGTGTCTATTGTTTTTAAATAGTCTATCATATGAAAGTTCTTATTGCTACCGATAAACCGTTTGCAAAAATAGCGGTGGACGGTATTCGTCAGGAAATTGAGGCTGCAGGCTTTGAATTGGCTCTTCTTGAAAAATATACAGTAAAGCAACAACTTCTTGATGCTGTTGTTGATGCTGATGCCATTATTATCCGTAGTGATATTATTGATGCGGAAGTTATTGCTGCAGCCAAGCAGTTGAAAATTGTAGTTCGTGCTGGAGCAGGGTACGACAATGTTGATTTGGCAGCTGCTACCAAAGCTGGCATTTGTGTGATGAATACACCTGGCCAGAATGCGAATGCAGTAGCAGAGCTCGTTTTTGGATTACTCGTTTTTGCCGTTCGCAATTTCTATAATGGTACTTCAGGAACAGAATTGAAAGGAAAGAAATTGGGTATCCATGCTTACGGTAATGTAGGTCGCAATGTGGCTCGTATAGCAAAAGGATTTGGTATGGAACTGTTTGCTTTTGATGCGTTTTGCCCTGCCGAAGTGATAGAAAAGGACGGTGTAAAAGCCTTATCGTCGGCGGAAGAGCTTTACAGTGTTTCTGATATTGTTTCATTACATATCCCAGCCACAGCAGAGACTAAACAATCGATTAATGCTGCATTGTTGGGTCGGATGCCCAAAGGTGGTATTCTGGTTAATACGGCTCGTAAAGAGGTTGTACATGAAACAGAAATCCTCGAGTTTATGGAGTCACATACTGATTTTAAATATGTGACTGATATCCTTCCTGCTAATGATGCTGTGATGAAAGAAAAGGTTGGATCCCGATATTTCTCAACACCTAAAAAAATGGGAGCTCAAACCTCTGAGGCTAACATTAATGCTGGAATTGCTGCTGCTAAACAGATTGTTGGCTTCATAAAAGATGGGATTGAAAAATATAAGGTGAATAAATAAATAGCTTTTAATTAAAGTATAAACGAAATCAGCCCTGAAAACTTAATGTTTTTAGGGCTGATTTCGTTTACTTAGGTACTTCTTTGGGCTTTTGCTACTTGTCTATTATAGTTGTTCAATTTTGCTCACTTGTTTTGGATGGTTTAATTTGTGTGAAACGATAGTTAGGCTTAGTGGTGCTTTGAGCCAATAAATGAACAAATACGGAACTTCTGTAATTTATCGAGATTTTTTTTGATTGGCTAAAAAACAATTAATTAGGATCTATTCTTGTATGAATGTGAATTTGCTCGAGTTAAATAAGACTACTTTTTGTCAAAGTAATTACTATAAGAGAAGTTCAGTTCTTTAAATTTTCTTGTTTTAAGTAATGGTCAAAATATAATGTCGTATTTTATGCCGAAGTTATTCAACACAAACGACAAGCGTTCTTTGAGATTCT
>JAATGT010000161.1 GCA_015654525.1 Bacteroidales bacterium | reverse complement strand
CTTAGCTAAGATTTCGGAAAAGTGATATAAGATTTGGCAAATCTTAGCTAAGATTCGGGAAAAGTGACATAAGATTTGATTGATCTTAGCTAAGAATTGGGGAAAGTGATATAATAATTGGCAAATCTTAGCTAAGATTTCAGAAAAGTGACCCAGAATCAATAGAAACAAATAGTGAGTATCCGCAAGCTGTCCAGACTTAAGGTCGAAGCTGTCCTAATTCGAATTTTCGCCCTGATCTCGGGCAGTTACAATCGGTGGAAGATCCTTATTGAAAATACGATATTATATCGTTCTCATTACTTCTACACTCAAATTCTATTCTAAAAAAAAATTACAGAGGCAATATAATTATTGTCTCTGTAATTCTCTCCCTTTCTTATTAATCCTAAAAAAACTAATCTTAATTATTTGTTATCTGACAACTTAAAGTTTATACTTGTGTTAGTAGTCCAGTTACTTTCCATTGTGCCTTTGTTTGTGACTACAATTACCTTGTATTTGCGTTTGGTCGGTTTTAAATTTCCTTCTCTGGCTGTAACCTGCACTCTGACTGTTGATCCGACTTGTTTGGCAGTAAAACCGGAAATCAGGTATTCTCCCTTCTTATATTGGAAACCATCGCCGGCATCTTCGTACATTGTTCCACTAGCTTCGCCGTTTTTATCAAGCGACACAAGCAGAGTCAGTGCATCAAGCTTGTATTCGGTGGTGTTTTGAATAATTTTCCCCAGTGGAATGATAGCACCTCCTTTGATTTTTACATCAGCCTGGTATTTATCTGTTGTACTGTTTTCCCCGGCAATAGAGACTGTTCTCCATATTCCTTTTGGCAGAGCAGGGTTAACAGCCCACTTGGGGATAACCAATAAATCGGTTCCGACCAAAAATGCCTGTTCTTCTTTTCTCAACGTTGTGTCTTTAGCATCAGCAAAAAATACCGGTTGCATTACGGGCATACCTGTTTTTACTGTTTGCTGAAATAATGTATAGAAATAGGGTAACAACCGGTAACGACGGTTTAGTGCCGTACGCGATACGTTTTCGATCTCTTTTCCGAAAGCCCAGGGTTCCTTATTATTAGATTCCTTGCTGGCATGACCGCGCATAAATGGGAAAAAAGCGTCTACTGCTACCCATTGTCCAAACAAATCAGCGGAGCTAATACCTGTAAATCCACCCATGTCGGGTCCATTAAAAGCTTGTCCGGATAAGCCCAGATTCAATGACATTGGAATGGACATTTTCATGTCATACTCGGTGCCCGAATTATCTCCAGTCCATGTTGCAGCATAGCGGTTGCTGCCCAGATAACCCGAACGGGAAAGAATGAACGGACGTTTGTCCGGCTTGCAATTTAAGATCCCCTCGCGTGAAGCTTTAACCATAAGCATTCCATATACATCGTGATAACGCAGGTGAACATCGGCCTGTAAATCATCTCCACCCCGGTGCCAGTTGTTCTCAGGCATAGTTCCATCAGGCCCGTCGAATACCGAGGGTTCATTCATATCGTTCCACACACCATCAATGCCTGTTCCCATAAAATTCGGGTATAAATTGCTCCACCATAATCTGGTCTCAGGTCGGGTGAAATCAGGAAAAGCACATTTTCCCGGCCAAACTTTACCATTGAATTCTTTGCGATCGGCATTTTGTACCCAATGGTCACCTTTACTTCCCGATTCGTAGACAAAATATCCCTTTTCAGCTTTCACTCCGGGGTCAATCATCCAAATAGATTTAAATCCTTTTTGATGAAGATAATCGTTTACAGCTTTAGGATTAGGAATACGGGTTTTGTCGAAAGTAAAGACTTTAAAACTATCCATATAGTCGATGTCCATCCAAATCACATCGCACGGAATGTTTTTCAACCGGAATGTGTCGGCCACATTTTTTATACGCGTGTCGGGAACATAAGAATACCTGCATTGCTGGTATCCGAGCGACCAGAGCGGGGGCATCTCCATTTTTCCAATCAGGTCAGCCAGTGCTGTCATTACTTCCTGG
>JAATGT010000244.1 GCA_015654525.1 Bacteroidales bacterium | reverse complement strand
ATTTTGTTCAATGAACTGACGGCGTGGTGCTACATCATCTCCCATCAACATAGAGAAAACGTGATCAGCTTCAGCAGCATTCTCAATATTTACCTGACGTAATGTACGATGTTCGGGGTTCATGGTTGTATCCCACAATTGGATTTCATTCATTTCTCCCAAACCTTTGTAACGTTGTGTGTGAATTCCGCTATCTGTTCCACCGCCGTATTTCTGGATGAAAGCCTGACGTTGTCCTTCTGTCCAGCAATATTCTTCATTTTTCCCTTTTTTACATAGGTAGAGTGGGGGAGTGGCAATATATAAATAGCCTTGCTCAATCAGCTCTTTCATGTGACGAAAGAAGAAAGTCATAATCAGCGTTGCAATGTGGCTACCATCCACATCGGCATCGGTCATGATAATGATTTTGTGATAACGCAGTTTTTTTATGTTCAATTCTTTGCTGTCATCTTCGGTTCCAATAGTAACGCCGAGAGCAGTATATATATTGCGTATTTCTTCGCTTTCGAGCACTTTGTGTTGCATGGCTTTTTCCACATTCAGAATTTTACCACGCAATGGCAAGATGGCTTGAAACTGACGGCTACGACCTTGTTTGGCCGTTCCGCCTGCCGAGTCCCCTTCGACAAGGAATAATTCGCATTTTACAGGATCTTTATCTGCACAGTCGGCCAGTTTACCGGGTAAGCCACCGCCTGAAAGAGGCGATTTACGTTGCACCATTTCGCGCGCTTTGCGTGCTGCGTAACGTGCTGTGGCGGCTAGTATTACTTTTTCAACAATGATACGGGCTGCTTTCGGATTTTCTTCCAGATAGTTTCCGAGTGCTTCGCCGATGGCCATATCTACCGATCCCATTACTTCGTTGTTACCCAGTTTGGTTTTGGTCTGACCTTCGAACTGAGGTTCCTGAACTTTAATTGAAATAACGGCGGTCAATCCTTCACGGAAGTCATCACCATTGATATCAATTTTTAGTTTTTCGAGCATCTTGCTGTCTTCAGCATATTTTTTCAACGTACGAGTTAATCCGCGACGGAAACCGGCCAGGTGAGTTCCACCTTCGATGGTGTTGATATTGTTTACGTATGAGTGAATGTTTTCGTTGTACGAAGTATTGTAAGTCATTGCAATTTCAACAGGAATACCATTTTTTTCAGTAGAAATATGAATAACGCTGTCGATTAGTTTTTCGCGTGCTTCGTCGATGTATTCAACAAATTCTTTTAATCCTTCGGTGGAATGGAATATTTCCGATTTGAAAGTTCCGTCTTCGTTTTTGATGCGTTTGTCTGTCAATGTCAGGGTAATTCCTGCATTCAGAAATGCCAGCTCGCGTAAACGATTAGCCAGAATATCCCATTTATAAACCGACTCGATGAAGATGCTGCTATCGGGCAAAAAAGTCACTAATGTTCCGTTGGTGGTTGAAGTCCCGATTTCTTTTACCGGAAATTTAGGAATACCACATTCGTATTCCTGCATATAGAGTTTACCGTTACGTGAAACTTCCACGTGAAGTAAAGTTGAAAGTGCATTCACACACGATACACCCACACCGTGTAATCCACCGGAAACTTTGTAGCTACCATGGTCGAACTTACCACCGGCGTGAAGCACGGTCATAACTACTTCGAGAGCAGATTTTCCTTCTTTCTCGTGGAAATCAACCGGGATACCACGTCCGTTATCGATAACTGTGATAGAATTGTTTTCGTTGATAAAAACTTGAATAGTATCGCAATGTCCGGCTAAGGCCTCATCGATGGAGTTGTCTACCACTTCGTATACCAAATGGTGTAACCCTTTTATTCCAATATCACCAATGTACATGGCAGGACGTTTACGTACTGCTTCCAAACCTTCCAGCACTTGAATGCTACTAGCGCCATAATTGGCACTTGCAGTGTTTCTTGCTTTTTCTTCTTCGCTCATTTTTATTTTAAGTTATTTGATTACAGTTGTTTGAAGATGATCTTTTGCTTTTGCTTACAAAAAAGCGTACCATCTCGAAAAACAGACAAATATACAATAAATAATTGAGATAGGAGCTATTCTTTCAAGGTAAATTTGGAATCAGAATATGTGCCTCGATCGGGATTTTAGGTATAACAGAAAGCGTCCTTCGACTATTCTCGAAGGACGCTTTCTGTTGATTTAAAATCAGAAATTCTGGATTCCCGAACTGATTCTTTTATAGAAGTTCCACGCTGCGTTTTACAAAGTTTGCCAACGCTTCGCCTTTCAGCATATTGTTTGCCAACAGCGCTAAGTCAATAAGCTGACGAACTTGTTTGTTGTCCGAAGCAAAAGATTTAAACACCGCTTTTTTGTTATCGGTGAGTTCCTGAATTTGTTTTTCAAGTTCTTCCAACTGAGCTTTTTCTGTGCTTGGAATTTCTTCGTCTTTTTTGTCTTTGTGGTTTTCTTTTAATGTCGATTTCTTGCTCTCGGCAAGTGCAATTTCCGTAATAAACGGAGCTACACTTGCACCGCAAGCGGCTTGTTCTTCGGCCAACAGTTTTTCGATAACCGGATGAGCTGTATTTACCACCAGGTTGTAGCTGTCGGGCATTTCGCCGTAAAAACTCATCATACCACCCTGCATAGCCGACATATCCTTCATCCGGCGCATAAATTCATTTTGCGTTACAAAAAGCGGGTTGGCAGTGGGAGCAAGTTGCTCAAACGTGACAATGAAATTTGTTTTATCCAGTACCGGAATCTGAGAATCGAATACGGTTACCAGTGCGTCGCGCTGATCGTCGGTAAGAGTTACCTTGCTGACGTCGTCCTTTTGGATGATTTTGTCGATCACATCGCTGTCTACGCGTACAAAACGTGTCTTTTCGAATTTTTGTTCCAACTGACTAACTACGTGTACGTCCAGTTGTCCGTCCATAATCAGCACATCGTAACCTTTGTCTTTGGCGTGTTGAATGTAACTGTATTGTTCGTCGGCATTGGTGGTATAAAGATAAATAAGATCACCGTTTTTATCTTTCTGGTTTTCGCCAACCAGTGTTTTGTATTCTTCGAAGGTGAAGTATTTGTCATCGATGTTTTTCAATAGCGCAAATTTTTCACCGCGTTCGTAGAATTTTTCATCGCTGAGCATACCGTACTGGATGAAGAGTTTCAGGTTATCCCATTTTTCTTCGAACTGAGGACGATCTGTTTTGAAAATCTCCTGTAAGCGGTCGGCTACTTTTTTTGTAATGTGGCTCGAAATCTTCTTTACGTTGCTGTCGCTTTGCAGGTAGCTGCGCGATACGTTTAGCGGAATATCAGGTGAATCGATCACACCGTGAAGTAACGTAAGATATTCGGGTACTATGTTTTCGACATGATCGGTAACGAATACCTGGTTGCAATACAATTGAATTTTATTGCGTTGCATGTCGATGTTATTTTTGATCTTTGGAAAATACAGAATACCGGTGAGGTTAAATGGGTAATCTACGTTGAGGTGAATGTGGAAAAGCGGATCTTCGCCCATCGGGAACAACTCGTGGTAGAAATTGGCATAATCTTCTTCGGTCAGATCGGCAGGTTTGCGTGTCCATGCCGGATTGGGATTGTTGATGATATTATCCTGATCGGTTTCTACGTTTTTACCATCTTTCCATTCTTTCTTTTTGCCAAAGGCAATTTCTATAGGAAGGAATTTACAGTATTTGGTGAGTAATTCCTGAATTTTTGATTCTTCGAGGAAGTCTTTATTTTCGTCGTCGATGTGCAATACAATGTCGGTTCCGCGATCGGCTTTGATGGTCTCTTCGAGATCATATTCCGGACTACCATCGCACGACCAGTGTTGTGCTTTGCTGTCTTCTTTGTGCGATTGAGTAAAGATTTCCACTTGTTTGGAAACCATAAATGATGAATAAAAACCAAGTCCGAAGTGACCGATAATGGCTTGTGCATCGTTTTTGTATTTTTCCAAAAATTCTTCGGCTCCCGAGAAAGCAATCTGGTTGATGTATTTGTCGATTTCGTCGGCAGTCATCCCGATTCCGCGGTCGGAGATCGTGACTGTGCCTTTTTTCTTGTCGATAGACACCCGCACGGTGAGGTCACCCAGTTCGCCTTTGTATTCGCCTACAGCAGCAAATGTTTTGAGCTTCTGTGTGGCATCTACGGCATTCGACACTAATTCACGCAAAAAGATTTCGTGATCGCTGTACAAAAATTTCTTGATAACGGGGAAGATATTATCACTCGTTACCCCGATGTTTCCTTTACCCATTGTAGTTTATAAGTTAATTGGTTTAATATGTTGATTTGTTTTATATATGCTTAGTCGGGGCACGACTTTAAGTTGTACTCCGACTTATCGGTTTGTCCGGCGTTGTGTTATTCAAAAAAAGTGCCACGGGGGCTTTGGTGACAGAATGACAGAAATCAATGCATAATTCATAATTCATAGTTCATAATTGGCGGAGGGTGTAAAGTTGTCGATAGCTTGCCATAGAGTTTGCGAGTTAGTGATGGTTTAATTCAACCCTGCGGGTTGGGGAGTGGTTGGTTGTTTTACCCCCAACTTAGTTGAGGGTTATGTGTATTGAACTCTGCGAGTTCGTTGTGCTGTTAGGGTTCGTAGAGCTGTGTTAGCGATTAGTTAGGTTTTGTACAATTTTGTTTGGCGTAACAGATACGCGCCAACGGGAAAAAATTGTATTTCAGACTCAACTCGTAGAGTTGAATGTGCATAACCCTCAACGAAGTTGGGGGAACGGAGCAGGTAATGATGGCAACCCGGAGGGTTGAATTAAATCCGGTTTATTCCAGTTCCTTTTCGTCAAAGTCAATCCCGTATTCTTTTAGAAGTATTTTGTATTCATCCAGAAATGTCAGCTTTTGATGATGCTCTTTCTGGTTCTTAATGTACTCAATCACTCTATCTTTATCGGCATGTGATACGGTGAAAATACCAAAGCCCTCCGACCATCCTTCGAAGTTCTGAAATTCTCGTTGTTGCTTTAGCCATATTGATGTCGATACTTTAAGATCTTTGACGAAAGTTGAGACTGCTATTGTTGGATGTATATCTACCAATAAATGGATATGTTCTTCACATCCATTAATACGGTAGAGCTTGCATTTTTTGTTTTCAATAATTCCCCAGATGTACTTGTATAATAACTGACAATGAACGTCGGGTATAGTGGGTTTACGAAACTTAGTGCCGAATACGACGTGATAATAAAGTTGTCGATAGCTTGCCATAGAGTTTGCGAGTTAGTGATGGTTTAATTCAACCCTGCGGGTTGGGGTGTGGTTGGTTGTTTTACCCCCAACTTAGTTGGGGGTTATGCATATTGAACTCTGCGAGTTCGTTGTATTCGTATGGTTCACCGAACTGCGCCAGCATGGAGGATCAGAAAGCCCTGACAGCACGAACATAATTCTCACTTTCTTTACCCTGATCCCCCATATCGCCTTCTTGGAAATAGAAAGAATATGCTCTAGCATTCTCTGACTCCGACGAAGACCAGTAATTTTCTCTTGCAATTGCTATTGTTGCAGCGTTGCTATCACTATCGAGAGCTTTTTGAACAGCCTTCAAATTATTCCATAAGTCGTTTAACTCACCCCGACTTGGCAAATACCAATCAGAATATACACCTGTTCCATAATCTGCATTGGTGTAATCTAGGCAGAGTTTAGCTGCACTGTTTGTGTGTCCGCTTTGAGTAGTTATAGCTGTGGAGTTATTATTGCCATCCCAATCGCTTTGAGCAGTTACCCCTATCGCTGTAGATGTTATATTGCTCCATGCCTGACTTGTACTTAAGTCAATCATGCTACAAATAAGTCCGTGCTGTCCGGTTCCATCGACCCAAAATACAACACCTCCACCATATCGTTCGCCGGGGTAATGAGCAACAACGCTTCCACTCGTTTTGGCATATAAAGCATAAGGGACACTTAATAATGGGCTAGTTCCAACTATTGCTGCATAGTCAGTTCCTCCGGTTGGATCAGTTTCGGTTTTTAAAGAATAAGATGCTGCCGACCAATCAATAGAAGCAAAAGCTACCCCGGAAACAAATGTACCACCTCCAATTTCAATATTGATAAGTCCGCTTGCATTAGTAGTTGGAGTTTGAGTTTCAACATACACTGAATTTGTACCATTCATTATACTTATTCTTATGCTTATTGAATGGTTTATTACTATGTTGTTATTTACGTTACGAATGATTGCTTGATAGCTCATCTTTTGTGGCGATTGAGCAAACAGGACTGTAATTGAGAATACTGTTAGTAGAATTGTTAGTAATTTCTTCATTGTGTTTAGTTTTTTCTGACTTTAAATGTTTTTATTTCTGTGATTCCTTTAGTGACTTTTAAAAGGTAAGTTTCGGGTGAAAGCTTATCCATATCAATCTTTGTTTCATTGCTATCAATTTTCTTGTTTTCCAAGAGTTTTCCATTGATGTTATACAATTGAAAACTCAGCCCTGAAAATTCATAGTTATCTATTTTCAATGTAACATAATTTACCGCTGGGTTTGGATAGACAGAGATAGACAAACTAATTCCCTCCGTTTCTTTTAGTCCACTTATAACTGAAATTTCGAATGGTTGCTGTATGCCTTGCGCAACCGATCCGATTGATCCAACATTTGTAGTATAGACTAATTGCCCTACAGAATAGCTTGTAGATCCTCTGACGCCTATAATGTTGGCTCCTCCAGATGGAATTACAGCTTGTGCATTTATTGTTCCGAACCCTAACAACAAAGCTCCCACATTCAATATTAATTGTTTATATATCATTTGATCGTTTTTTGTATTTGTGCTGACTGTTGAGTTAATGGTTTTCAACCACAACTAATCCTTGGTCATTTAAATATACTGTTTGATCAAATTCTACTTGAACGCAACCACCTCGATCTTTAAGCCTATAAAAGTCAAGGCCACCAAAAAATAATTCCAGATTATCATCATACATTTTTAATTGATCTCTCAACTCTTTAACTGTAATTCCAATTTTAGTTTTTTCCATTTGTTTTATTTATTAGTTCTTTCTTCTTTAAAAAGAAGGGGCGCAAACCTTACGCCCCTCTTAATCTTCACTTATTTCTTCGTTGTACTGTCATCGGGAGTAGTCCCTTTGCCGTGCTCTCCGTGGATGTTTATGATGGCACGGGCTTTTTGGTACTGAGCATAAAGAACCGGTTGGGATGTTTTGATTGTCACCATCATTTCATCAAGCGTATCTCTGAGGAAAGCAGAAGATTCTTTTGATTTATCTTTAAGATCGTCGGTGGCTTGCGAAGAACGTGCCTTTATATTTTTAATGGCCGGGTCCATAGCATCGTAAGTAGCCGAATTGGTGTTCACAGCTTCAATGTCAGGTGTAAGTACGTCCCATTCTACCAGTTTCGGAGCAAGAGACAAACCCAGCTCATACGTAGTCTGCGATTCTTCAATAAGATCGTTGTCGCGCATTTTATTCAGTTCACTTTTTGTAATGTCGGCAGCCATTTTCAATCGGGTGTCATTGGTAGCAATTCCGACAGCTTTTACGCCTGCAAGTACCTTTAGATTGGCTTCTACCAACGTAGTTCTGGTTTGACCTTTTAGTGCAACATCTGTTTTGGTCGTAGTCTTTTGTGCTTTGCTCAATGCCTCCATTTCGCTGATCAGCACTTTGTTTTGCGCGACGGCAGCCTTGAGTGACGGCTTTTCTTCCAAAAGTTTTGGGTTTTCGGTAAAGAATTGGTCAGCACTCTTCATTGCGTTTAATAAATTAATTTGATTTCTGTTCATAATTCATTGTTTTTTTAAGTTTAACTTTACGATTAATTATTCTATCATTAAAGCTGCATTAGTGCAACTGTACACGATCTGATACGATGAATTTAAATTTTTTATTCTATGTGCTATAGCGATTAAAAAAGGATAGTTGCGTAGTTTTGAGACAACGTTTCTTGCACTGAAGCGACCGTTTCATTAACATTAGCGACCGTTTCTTGCGCTGAAGATGTTATTTCTTTCGATGAATGCCTCATTTCTTTAACTTTAGCAGTCATTTCTTGCGTCAAAGATGCTGTTTCTTTAGGTTGAGATGTTATTTCTTGTGTAAGAGACATCCTTTCTTTAAATTCAGATGTTATTTCTCTACCCAAAAATACTATATCGCAACAGCAAACCAGAATCACGAAAATTGAATAACTTATAGCACACGAAATGAGTGCTTCCACAGCGAGGGAAGAGAAGATAGATTGTATGTTATGAGTAGAACCGGCCTGAGAAGCGGGTTTCGACGATGTTGAACTCATAAGCATCGAAGTTTTAATTGATTAATCCAATAGTACTGTTAAGTGTTGGCAAATATATGAAAAGTATTTTGTATAATAAAGCCTTTTAAGGACATTTTTTTTGAAAAATTTTATACTAATTGATAAATATGTTTACAGACGAGCTGTTGTAACTTTCGCGTTTGTTTTATTTATCGGATAGTTGACCTCTATTTAGGGTTGTTTATAGATTAAATAACTATTATAAAATACAACTCAGATATTAAGTAGTGCTAAATTTAATAGAAATGAAACTATTTTACGGCTTTATCGTTTTACCTTTGCACTGAAAATATGAAATGTACTCTCAGAAATATTGCTTGCCAGTGTTTAATCCTGCTTCTTGCCGTTCAGACTTTTAATCTGAGCGTTGATTCGCTTGACTTTTATACTCCATCCAGTATTTCCAATTCAGCCGACGATCAGGATTATGTTGATTCGGTGGCGGAATTTTTGGTTGAGAACATATTCGGATTTTCAAAAAACACTTTCCACGATAAAGCAAACGCCAATAATAATTCCAAACAACAACAGAGTGTTATTCATTTTGATCTGAAATGGTTTCCTCGTTCGCTCATTGTTTTTAAGCTGGAGGCTTTTCAAAGCAAGGTTATTTACGATATTCCTAAAAACGAAAATCTGGTCAATCTGTATTGTAAAGAAGTTCGTCCCAATCCACCCCAACTCTTGTCTGTTTAATTGCAGATAACAAATTCTCTTTATTTTAAGGCTTAGTGTAGTTGCGCTTTCCGTTTCGAAGGTGCAGCGGCTTGTTGTACCGCAAACCATAATCGGTTTTTGTCGGTACCCGCTTATCAGATAGTTCCGTCTTTTTATGGTCGGTTGCTATCTGTCAGCTAAACAAGTTTGCTTGCCCGTATCGAGTATTTATTCTTCCTGCTTTTGCCATTATAACAAAAATACAAACCTAATTCAATGTCGTTTTAGCCAGGCACACAGAACACACTGATTTTACAGAACATGTAAAGTCGATTTGATTATTCTATTTTGATAATATGTGTTTTAAATAGAATTTTTATTCTGTTTTTTCGTCTAATCCGTGTATTCAGTGTGCGAATTCTTATCTAACCGATACTGAAACCTAATTCAATAAAATGATGCAAAGATTTATGAAACTTGCAGCGCTTGCCCTGTGCCTGTTATCGGCCGTGGTGGCAAAGTCGCAATCCGACGTGGGGTTACGTCCCGATACCCTGAAAATGAAACTTGACAGTGTAGAAACTGTCTTTTTGAAAAAAAACCTGATGCTACTGGCTCAGCGTTACAACATTGACGCTCAGAAAGCCCTGGTGGCGCAGGCTCGTTTGTTTCCCAATCCCAATCTGACGGTGGGAACAACACTTTATCAAACGGCTACCAAACATTTTTTCCCCGTGGGGAGCAACGGCGAGGTATCGGTAGGTTTGTCGCAGCTTATCCTGCTGGCCGGCAAGCATAACAAGCAGGTGAAAATAGCGCAGGCCAACGCCACCCTGTCCGAATACCAGTTCTACGACTTGCTGCGAACGCTAAAACACAGTTTGCGTACCGACTTCTTTAATATTCACTTTCTGATGCAGTCGGCTGCAGTGTATCATACCGAAATTGCCGCTCTGCAACAGGTCACCGATGCTTTTGCACAACAAAAAGGCAAGGGTTATATATCCGAAAAAGAAGTGATTCGCGTGAAAGCACAGCTCTACGACCTGCAAAGTGAATACAACGACTTGCGAAGCCAGCTGAACGATGTGCAAAGCGAGATGCGAACCTTGTTGCAGGCTCGCAATGTGTTTGTGGTGCCCGACGTAGATGACGGTGCACTGACTAAACTCGACCCTACGAAATATCCGTTGGCTGCGGTGATTGATTCGGCCTACGCTACACGTCCCGACCTGAAAATAGCCAAACTCAACAGCAGTATGAGTACGCTCAACTACAAATTGCAACGGGCAATGGGTGTTCCCGATCTGACGATTAACCTGAATTACGACCAACAGGGAGGATACGTAAAGAATCTCACCACACTGGGTTTTGGCGTAGAACTTCCGGCATTCAACCGCAATCAGGGAAATATAAAATCGGCTAAAGCGCAAATAAAATACAATGAAGCAATGTTCGATGCCACCCGTGCCGGCGTGGAAGAACAGGTTTACAACTGCCTGCAGAGAGCATTCGAAAACGACAAACTGTTGAAGAGTCGCGATGCTTCGTTTGAGCATGACTTTGACCGCCTGCAGGCCGAAGTGCTGAAGAATTATCAGGTCAGAAACATGAGCCTGCTCGAATTCCTGGACTTTTACGATTCGTATAAGCAAAACACCTTGCAGATTAATGCCATTCAGTTTAATCGGGTAAGTGCTTTTGAGGATCTGAATTTTTATAGTGGTGTAGATTATTTTAAAAACTAAAACAATTATCCTCTATTCTGCCTAATCAAAATAAAAACACCACAATCCCGAAGATCGGGATGTTCCAACACACAAAAGTCACACAGAATTTCTTATAGAATAAAAACTTAGCTTTTGTTTCTTTGAAAACTCAGACGATATATAGCTCAAAATTTTCTTCATCTGCTTTTGTGTATTTTTTGTGACTTTTGTGCTGAATTACAAAATTAAAACTTCGATTTATGAAAACAATAAATTCAATATCAATAAAATTACTGGCTGTTCTTTTTGTTGTGACTCTTGCCGGTCAGGGATGCAAAAAAGCCGATTCTACAGCTGCAACCGACAGCTCAAAATATGTGTTGCCCGACTCTCTGCTTAAAACGCTGACGCTCGACACTGTTCAGGATTGCGCTGTGACCAACACCATTACCCTTTCGGGAAAAGTATCGTACAACGACGATCATGTGGTGAAAATATACCCCATGGTGAGTGGCGTTCTTCAGAATGTAAACATTATGCTGGGCGACTACGTGCGCAAAGGGCAGGTACTCGGAGTGATAAAAAGTTCGGAAATGGCCGGATTCAGCAACGACCTGATAAGTGCGCAAACCAACCTGCGTGTGGCTAAAAAAAATCTGGATGCCACGCAGGACATGTTTAAGAGCGGGCTGGCTTCGCAAAAAGAATTGCTGACTGCCGAAGCTGCTCAGGAACAAGCGCAGTCCGAACTCAACCGCGTACGACGTGTGTTGCACATCAACGGTGGCAGTGCCAACGGCGATTATGTGGTGCGGTCGCCCATCGAAGGTTTTGTGGTCGAAAAACAGGCTACTAACAGCATGTCTATTCGTTCCGACAATAGTACCAATCTGTTTACCATTTCCGATTTGAAAAATGTTTGGGTTATAGCCAACGTGTACGAGACTAACATCAGTATGATTCACCTCAATGATCAGGTAGATGTAACCACCCTTTCGTATCCCGACAGAGTGTTTAAAGGAAAAGTGGATAAAATTATGAACGTGCTTGACCCCACCAACAAAGTAATGAAAGTGCGCATCGTATTGCCCAACCCGGGTTACGTACTCAAACCCGAAATGTTTGCCAACGTAAAAGTAACCAATCAGGGAAACCGTGCAGCGTTGTGTGTTCCGTCTTCGGCCATTGTTTTTGATCATAGTCAGAACTACATCATGGTTTATCATTCCAATGCCAATATCAAAATCATCCCCGTGGGAGTGATCAACTCCACGGCCGACCGCACTTACATCACCGGCAATGTTCAGGTGGGCGATAAGATCATTGCTTCGCAGTCTATCCTTATTTACGATGCGCTTAATAATTAACCGGATGAAATTCGCCATGATCCATTCATGGTATGGTTGTCTGAAAAAACAAAAATTTTGTCTATGAATAAGCTATTAAAAAATATAATATCATTCTCGCTGAAGAATTATTATTTCATTCTGGCTGCCACAGCCGTACTGCTGGTAGCAGGTATTATTACGTTTAAAAATATGCCTATCGAGGCATTTCCGGATGTAACCAATACCGAAATAAGCATTATTACCCAATGGCCGGGACGTAGTGCCGAGGAGGTAGAGAAATTTGTGACCACCCCCATTGAAATTGCTATGAATCCGGTACAGAAAAAGATGAGTCTGCGCTCATCCAGCATCTTCGGATTGTCTTATGTCAAGTTGGTTTTTGATGATGGCGTGGTAGATAAAGATGCCCGCGTACAGGTTATGAATCTACTGGCTAATGCCGATTTGCCTGACGGCGTTCAACCATCGGTACAACCCCCTACCGGACCAACAGGTGAACTGTTTAGGTACACCTTGCGGAGTAGTTTCCGTAGTCCGCGCGACCTGAAAACCATGCAGGACTGGGTGGTGGACCGTCAGCTGCGGTCGGTACCGGGTGTTGCCGATGTGGTAAGTTTCGGCGGCATGGTGAAAACCTACGAAATAAAAGCCGATCCGGGCAAACTGAGCACGCTGGGCATTACTCCACTGGATTTGTACACGGCTGTGAGCAAGAGTAATGTCAACATTGGTGGCGATGTCATCAACCGGAACAATCAGGCTTACGTAGTGCGCGGAATCGGGTTGTTGAACAATATTAACGAAATAAAAAACGTGGTGGTTCAAAACATCAACGGCATTCCGGTGCTGGTAAAAGATGTTGCCGACGTAGAAGTTTCCAACCTGCCGCGCTTAGGACTGGTAGGACGTTCGGATGCCATTTTCGATCAGAAAGGAAAACGCAGCACTACCAACGAAGACGATGTAGTGGAAGCCATTGTGATTATGCGTAAGGGCGAAAATCCGACGGAAGTAATCAATGCTGTAAAAGAAAAGATAGAAGATGTAAACAGCCGGATCTTACCACGCGACACTAAGATTGTTCCGTATTACAACCGGGAGAACCTGATTAAATTTTCTACCGCTACGGTGTTGCACAACCTCTTTGAGGGTATTTTGTTAGTAACGCTTATCGTATCGCTGTTTATGT
>JAATGT010000349.1 GCA_015654525.1 Bacteroidales bacterium | reverse complement strand
TTCGATCAATCCTTATTTATTTAAAGTACAAATACCTTCCATGTTATCGATTCTGGCTTATCGCGATGCCGACGCATTTGTGCCGGGAATTAAAGATATTATCGACGGAGGATTCCAGACTCCGAAAGGCACAGCTCTTTCGTTCGAAGAAAGACACAAACGCGGAAAAGCAGCTATACAGTCGCTATCCGACTATCAAAAAGCAATTACAGCCAAAGACAGCACAGCGGCTAAGTTACATAAAGCGCAACTGAAAGATAATTATGCGCATTTCGGCTACGGTTATATCGACAAGGCAGAAGGACTGATTCCAAACGTGCCAATCGTTTTTTATTCATTCCACATGATGGTTGCATTGGGCTTTTATTTCATTGCCTTGTTTGCACTGGTTTTATTCTTTAGCTATAACAATAAGATAGAGAAAACAAAGTGGTTACTCTCGGTTAGTCTATGGAGTATTCCGCTGGGATATGTTGCCGGCGAGTTAGGCTGGGCAGTAGCCGAGGTTGGTCGCCAGCCTTGGGCTATACAAGATGTGTTGCCGGTACAGGCTGCCATATCCAATATATCATCGGATTCGGTTAAGATCACCTTCTTCCTTTTTGCCATTTTGTTTACGGCTCTCCTGATTGCCGAAATACGCATCATGCTTAAACAAATTCAAAAAGGACCGGAAGCTCATTGACATTCTACAGTCTAACAATAAAAAAATACAATATTATGATCACATATTCATTTTTACAACATTATTGGTGGTTTATCATTTCACTGCTGGCCGGTTTACTCGCATTTTTACTCTTTGTTCAGGGCGGACAATCGCTGCTGTTCTCTTTATCGAAAACCGAAGATGAACGCCGCTTGTTGGTAAACACCCTTGGCCGGAAATGGGAATTCACTTTCACCACACTGGTAACATTCGGCGGAGCCTTTTTTGCCTCATTCCCATTGTTTTATTCTACCAGTTTTGGTGGAGCTTACTGGGTCTGGATGGCCATTTTGTTTTGCTTCATTATTCAGGCGGTTTCCTACGAATTCCAATCGAAACCCGGAAATGTATTCGGAATAAATACCTATCGTAGTTTTCTGTTTATAAACGGACTGTTGGGTACTTTTCTGATTGGCGTAGCCATTGCTACTTTTTTTACCGGTTCCGATTTCAATGTAAACAAAAGCAATATCACTCAGCAACTGGCACCTGTTATCAGCTCATGGGGCAATGAGTGGCACGGATTGGAAGCATTGCTCAACCTCCGCAACTGGATGCTTGGACTAGCTGTATTCTTTCTGGCCCGTTCGCTAGCCGTATTGTTTTTTATTAACCGGCTCAACCATCCCGTATTGGAAGCCCGTTCACGAAAATATCTGTGGTATAACGCCGTTCCTTTCGTAGTATTCTTTCTGGCTTTTGTTATCTGGACTTTATTCTCCGACGGGTTTGCAGTTAATCCGGCTACAGGGGTTGTGTCTATGGAGAAATACAAGTACTTTACCAACCTGATGGAAATGCCTGTTGTGCTGACATTGTTTTTGTTGGGAGTAGTAGCAGTATTGGTTGGCGTTATAGGAACCTGGATCTCGGCTAAGTTCAAAAAAGGAATTTGGTTTGCTGGTGCAGGCACCGTGGTAACGGTTTGCAGTTTATTGCTTGTAGCCGGATACAATAACACAGCATATTATCCTGCCACACCGGCTTTACAGAGCTCATTGACTATTTTCAATTCGTCGTCCAGCCTGTTTACGCTCAAAGCCATGTCTATTGTATCGCTCTTTATTCCGGTAGTTCTTGCCTATATCTTTATCGCCTGGCGTTCTATGGAGAAAAAGAGAATTGACATTGAAGATGTGAATGGTGATGATCACGCTTATTGAGTTTCGTAACTGAATTATAAAACAAGAGGCTTTCCTTAATCGGAAAGTCTCTTGTTTATTCTATCAACTTCATCACGGCATTTACATCCAGCTGTTTCAGTATTTCATTGTCCTGATTCATCATGGCATCAAAGAGCTGAAGTTTTTCTTCTTGCAGTTTGAGTATCTTTTCTTCTATCGTATTTCGGGTAATAAATTTATAAACAAATACTTTATTTTGCTGCCCTATGCGGTGAGCCCGGTCAAAAGCCTGCGCTTCGGCAGCCGGATTCCACCACGGATCGAGTAGAAACACATAACTCGCTCTGGTAAGATTAAGCCCAACCCCACCTGCTTTGAGCGACAACAGAAATACTTGTACATCGCCACCGTTCTGAAAACGTTCCACCTCTCCCTTACGGTCTTTGGTTCCTCCATCCAGGTAGCAATAATCAATCTGTTTTTCGTCCAAATAGCTTTTATACAATTTCAAATGTTCAACAAATGAACTAAACATAAGAACTTTATGTCCTTGCGAAATCACCTCATCGAGCATCTGACAAACCGTATCAAATTTACCGGAATCCTCCGTGTACTCTTTGTCTGCCAATCGTGGGTGATTGGCAGACTGGCGCAAGCGTAGCAAACCCTCAAGTAAAATCATTGGACTGATTTTATTCGAAGCATCTTTGTTTTCCAGAAATTTATCACGGTAACTGTTCCGCATATCGCGGTAGAAGCGTTGTTGCTCTTCACTCATATCACACCACTGTACTATGATTGATTTCTCGGGCAAGTCGGTAAGCACCTCTGTTTTATTTCTCCGCAACAGGAATGGCTTCAGTAGTTGCCTGTACAGTTCCTGTTTTTCGGGTTGTTTACAAGCCTTCAGAAAAGTATTTGATGAACCTAACATATTCCGGTTGAAGAAATGTACCTGCGACCACAGATCAGTCAACGAATTCTCCAGCGGAGTACCCGTTAAAGTCAGGAAGCGACGCGCTCTGAGCGAAAGACAAACCTGTGTAATATCTGACTGCGGATTCTTGATAGCCTGCGCTTCATCCAGAATCACATAATTGAATGGAATAGCAGCCAGTAAATGCTTATCGCGTCGAAGGATGCCATAACTGGTGAGCAAAATATCTGCATCTTTAAAGTCGTTGAAGTCGCGCGAACGTTGATTACCGGTATGAACATGTACCTTGAGCCCGGGTGTAAACTTCGCCGCTTCCTGTTCCCAGTTATAGATTAAGCTGGTAGGTACCACCAACATATTCACACCCCGACTTTGCTCTTTCAGCCACTGCAGCAAACAAAGCGTTTGTATGGTTTTCCCCAAACCCATATCGTCGGCCAGACAGCCACCCAACGACAAATCGTCGAGCAACCGCAACCAGTTATATCCCTGCTGCTGATAATGACGCAACTTCCCCTTGAAGTTCACAGGTAAATCAAAATCTTTATCAAGCTTATGCTCCAGCAAATGGCGCATATTATCTTTGATCGACAATTTTATTTTAGCTCCACGCATAAGCTCATCTGCCACTACACAGTGATACTTAGCAATGACAGTTTTTCCATCTTCAATCTTACAAAAGTCGGCCAACGCCTTATACTCTTCAAACCAGGCTTGCGGAATTTGCACATATTCACCGTTGGGCAGCAGCATTTGGTGCTTATTCTGCTTGATATAATTCAACACGCGAACAAATGGGATTTCGAAAGAACCAAATTTTACGTGTCCTTTAATATCAAACCAATCATGACCTTCTTCTACCTC
>JAATGT010000106.1 GCA_015654525.1 Bacteroidales bacterium | reverse complement strand
GATTTAATAATTAAACAAATTTCATCTCTTAATCTGCTTAAAAAAGTGCTCTAACGTAATATTTCTAGCTTTACACATATTTTCAAGAGTATATAATCCTATTTTGTAAGACTTCTTTTTAATGTCCATAATTTGCCTAACCGTTTTTTCATCAAGATCATGCTCATCAGCAAAAGAACGAATTGATCCATTCCATTTGGAAATCCATTCGTCATTTATATAATTACATATTTCAATGCTTAAATGAGACATTAAACAAATAAAAAACTTATATTAAAAAATATTGCGGAATTAAATCCGCAATCGATTTATTATTCTTATATTTGTGAGGTAATATAAATTTGCGATTACTTCATATAAGATATTTGAAGCAATTCGCTTTGAGTCTCGACTTGAAACCTGAGAAATTTCTATGTACACGAGATGATAAGATGAATAGCTCACGTTCTCGGGCGTGGGCTCTCTTATCCGTGTACAGGCTTCTCAGGGCCCCAAGTCGGTAAGTTGAGCTCATGCCTTTTTTTATTAATTAAGGCAACTACTTACCAAGACTCATTCATTCTTAAACTGGTCAATTAAGAACAATGAGAACAATAACTGCTTGCGAGCTTGTACGACAACGTACCGATTTTACGGAAACACAGCAACCGCTTTGGCAAACAGCTAAGGCAAACCATATCTATTCCACCAAGCTACGCAACCCGGAATAGCGTCGATGTTTAGAGTATACAGGAACTTGCAAGCAACGGCTGGGTTTGCTGTTTTACCCTTCAGCATAGTTACCGACTATAAGATCAGTAGATATGGCGAGACCGTAATGTTTGCAATACTTACCGCATTCCTTCACGAGGATAACTGCTCATACTTACACAATTCCAAAATGTTTTTCCCATCGTGAAATAACACATTTTGTTGGTTCGCATATAGCATAACATTTTTTAACTGACTAATTGATTTTCAGATGAAATTAAAAACGATCATTATCGTACTGAGGATGGTATTGCCTATACTTTCGGTAAAAGCACAATGGGAAAAAGCCTCTGACTATCCTGTCATGCACACCATACTTCCCAATATACGTTTACCAAAAGTCCTCAACTGGAAAGACTCCACGGCTTCCCTTTACGACTTTGGCGGCAAGCTGGTACTTATAGATTTCTGGAATACCCATTGCTCCGCCTGTATCAAACACTTCAAAGAGCTGGACTCCATCCAGCGCGAATATGGCGATCGGTTGCAGATCATTATGTCTACGCGCAACAGCAGGCAGGCGGTGACCAAATTCCTAGAATCCTGGCAGAAGAAGAACCAAATAAAGCTTTCCATGCCCTTCGTTGTTGCACATAAACACAAAACAGTCCTTGGCTTCCTGTAGTCTCGGAATTGCAAATTGTTTACAGGCCAAGGTTTTCAGTTCCTGCATTTCAAGCCGGGTGGGATTTTCCTCCTCATATGTGCAACGGAATGTTGCGGCCATGTTTTCTTTAGTCCATCCTCTCGCATTGATCATTATGAACAAGGTCTTGACCCTAGATATGTACTTCATGGCCGTGTTGTTTGACAATCTTTCATTAATCAACAGATAGTGAAAAAAATCACTGAGGAACGTCGAGCTGATATCGACTAACAGCATGTCAGACGTCCCAAATTTTTGCTTGATGAACTTGCCTGTTTTTACTGATGTAAGGGCATATTTGTTTAGGGTGGTCTTCGATGTCTTTGCAATTTTCAGCTTTTCCTCGTATTGTTTTAGCAAAAGAGAAAAAGCTTCATTGATTGTTTTGCGGTTTTCGGAGATGCCCAAAAACTCGTTTTTTAGCAATAAAGGAGTAATTGTCCTTCCCATGGTAATCAATCTACTGTAGTGCCGATACAACGATGCCTTTATTGCCTCTAAATGGTTGTTTATGGATTTGGCTTCAAGTGACCCTCCGACGGCTTTCTGCATTTTGGCGTTCCATAGGTTTTCCGAAATTTTCCTGTTGGTGGAAATCTCAATTCTCCTGCCGTTGATAGTTATCCTTGCATAGATCAAAGAAAGTCCATTTCCATTTCTTGACTTCGCCTGCCAAAACAACAAAGTGAAAGTTTGATTTAAATTCATGAAAAAACATTTAAAAAAGTTAAAAATGATTTGTCATAAGAATAAAAGGCAGCGATTACGTAATCGTATAAAAATCAATTATTTGGCTACCAATTCGGTTAGCAATCTAAATACAAAAACCAACTAACCGAATTACCACCTTCTCAATTGAACTCTATTGGATTGTTTTGAATTAGAAATAAATAAACCACTATGAACTTAAAGTTCATAGTTTCCATAAAGCAGACTGAAAGTCTGCCCCTATATAACTAATCAATCCTCAATTATGAAGTTGCTTGTATTATTATCATTAGGGTTTCTGTGATGCTCCAAATATTCATT
>JAATGT010000240.1 GCA_015654525.1 Bacteroidales bacterium | reverse complement strand
TTTTACATGTTTTTAGTGCTAGGGAATTATACATAGAACCCAAAATCTGAATCTGAACTAATCAAAATCAAAAATGTAATATAAAAACACCCTTAAAAACCTATTGACCGAATGATAAAAAATGACTTGCGGATTTTAGGTATAATCGCGCGGGAGCGGAGGACTCCTCGTTATTGCTAACTACTCTTTGTTTTTCATTCCTTTCAATCACGCGATACAATAGCGAAGGAGCGGAGGACTTTATATGGTTAATAGGCATAGATTAATATTTATTTAACTATTTCGGTGATAACAAATAAAATAACACCTATCGCAAAAAGCAAAATTTGCCATTTAACTCTAGTCCAGGTACCAATTCCTAGATTATGAGCAATTTTTCTTAGATTCCTGAAATTTTCATTAAATAATTCTTTCTCTTTTTCGGACATTTTTGTGTGAAAATCATCACAATCTTCTAATGTAAGTCTTGGATATATTTCTAACAAAACTTTAAATGTTAGAAGATTTCTTTCACACCAACTGCATTTTTCAGGTGTTTTCCCATCTAATTTTCCTTTATTTGTATTATAGATCGATTTCTCAAACCAATATCTAACTTGATTTATATGAGTTGTTATTCTAAAATCATACAACCGATTGATTGTACACAATAAACCAACCAATACCGATAAGGCAATAGATATAATCGAAATAACGAGTAAAGTTGTACTGAATTTAGGATGACAAAAGCTAAATTCAACTTTTGATTCCAATAAGTTCTTATAAGCAAATGACAAGAATCCAACAGATAATGTGAATAAGAGGTTATTGAAAAATGACAATTGTTCCCGAGTTTTATCTTGCCATCTTTTATATCTTTCTAAATATCTCTTTTCATAATCTATTTTATTCATAGCTTTATTCATTTTATGTAAATCCTATTTTATTAATACATTAAAATAATAAAAATCAACTAATAATCCCTAACACAGCGCACAGACAACCCACCCTGCTCAAGGTTGTAGCTCCTGCCCACACGGCTGCGGTCGGAGTCCACGTACCTGTACCAAGCGCGGTCAGTCACGTTCTCGGTAGAACTCCACCAGTAACCGAAGCTGCCAACGAGGGAGAACGCACCATCGTAGTCGCGGGAGCCACCCGGAAGAGCGGTAAAGCCACTTGTATTAGTCGCACCTGTGTTAGGGCTGCTCCAATTGCCGATGCTTGTTTCTTTGAGTTTGCCACCGGCTACAGTTTCACCGCCCAGAAAAGTGGTAAGCGTAGTCCACTCGGCATCGGTGGATATATGCCACCCTTCAGGAGCTAAACCTCTTTCGTCATCTACTGCAAACCAATTGTAAAGTTTGCCATATTTTGCATCATAAACTGGATTATTATCATAATTACAGCAAGCACCAGTTTTTAAATTAGCCCACTCTTGATTGTTTTGTATATTTTGAATTAAATCACCATTCCGATACCTACTTACTCGAAGATTTTCAGCCATCCATACCTGATTCCCAATTTGAACGGTTTTATAAACATTATCGTCAATGTCAGTTACATTTTCTACACTTTTCACAAGGAGATTAGATATATTATTTGAAATGTCTGAAAATGGAAGTATTCCATCTGCTTTAAGTTTCGCTATTGAGTCTTTAATAGCTCCATCAATATATTTTTCTGACGCGTATAACGTAGAAACATTTTGACCCTCAAATTTCACTCCGACAGAATTAGTATAAATTTAGAATATTATTGGATTCCTACCCGAATCTAATTTTAATCCAATGTAAAGTATTCCTCTTTTATTGTTTACATCCATTACATTTTTAGAATATGAAAAGCTATTTCCTAAATCTTCAAAAAAGCTCATTTCATATTCTTCTTGTAAGCATTTTGTAACTAATGGATACGATTTTCTAAATCCACCATTTTGCAAATGATTAATCTGGATTTGTTTGTTGTCGTTTTTTACAACTGCAATCAATATGACAACAATGAGTACGATAATAATTAATATCCACATAGTAGTTTATTTAATGGGTTTGAGAGGTAAAAACAATTTTATCATGTCATATACAACATTTTCAATATCCTCTGTCTGTTTTAGCGGTCTCATTTGTCCAATACTTATCAAAGTCGTTCCGTCTTTGATAAACACAAAATTTAATTCGTCAATTTCATATTCATAAATTTGTCCATGATAGTTTATTGTTCTTTGATCTTTCATGATAGCTTGTTTTTACGAGTCTGTTTTTTTTTGAATGGAACCTAACATCTGTGTATGTGTGACACCCTCGCACTTATTTCGATATTAGTTTAGTTCTGTTGTTTTATTATATCGCTTCTCGTTAACGTAGGTCTTTAACCTATCGTTCTTTTCATTTCTGTTTTCACGATTCATAGAACCGCGTCGGCGGAAGGATATATTTTATTTTAATCAATTTAGCATCAAAGATAAAAACATTATTTCAGATTAACAAAAATATATCAGCAATTAATTAATTTGTCTGCGTTTAAAATCAAAGATAAGCGACTTCGAGTCGCTCCGGAGCAGCTTTTAGTCGCTAATTAGCGACTCGTTGCCACTAATTAGCAGGTTGAAGTCGCTCCGGAGTAACTTTTATCGCTAATTAGCGACTTGATGCCACTAATTAGTGGGTCATTGTCGCTCCGGAGCAGCTTTTATCGCTAATTAGCAGGTCGAAGTCACTCCGGAGTAACCTTTAGTCGCTAATTAGCGACTTGCTGCCACTAATTAGCAGGTCAGAGTCGCTCCGGAGCAGCTTTTGTCGCTAATTAGCAGGTCGAAGTCGCTCCGGAGTAACCTTTAGTCACTAATTAGCGACTCGTTGCCACTAATTAGCAGGTCGAAGTCGCTCCGGAGCAGCTTTTGTCGCTAATTAGCGACTCGTTGCCACTAATTAGTGGGTCGGAGTCACTCCGGAGTGGTAACAAGTCGTAAATGATCAAAAAGAAAGGGCTTCATACGGTATGAAGCCCTTTCGATAAGGAGTGAAAACGATTACTTAGTAGCAGTTTTGTCTTCTGCTTTCGTTTTAGACTTTTTGAGATATTGTGCCATCCTGTCGGCTGTAACACTAAGTCCGGGAACTTTGTCCTTGTTTTGTTTTACAGCTGCGTACACATCCAGTCCGGCAACCAGCGCATCGCTACCTACCGCAGTATACGTTTTACTTATACCTTCTGCCAATTCCTCAATTTGATTCAGAATAGGAGTAAGTGTGCTTAACAAAGCGTAATCTTTCAGAAATTCTTCTTTGTCGAATACGGCTGGCATAATTTCCGGGTGTGTATTCACCGTTTGAACTGCATCTTCCACAAAAGGAAGAAAATTAGGACCAATTTTAAACAGACTTTTTGTGTCGTCTGTCAATAAACTCAATAAAAAATTGAGTCCGGCTTTCGCTGCCGCTAAATCTTTTTTTACTTTGTCTGCTTCTTCATCAGACATTGACGCAGAAATTAAATTTTGTGCCATAGGCTTGATTTTTTTAATGTTATTATTTAAGATATTTACAGAGTATGCGTTTTTTTATCCGGATAATCAATTAAGAACTTAGACAACAAAAATAAAATACTAAACCGTTGTGATTTACATCGCAAAAATATATTTTTTGTATTTATTATGCAATACCTACAGTAAAAAATAATTACGATTTTAATGTCAATTTGCAGATTAATCTCCGAAAATGCCGATGAAAACAGTGATTTTGAAATTGCCAAAAAACATTAAAAGATTGATGGGCCGTAAAAATAATTAGAATGCCGACTCTATTCCCTGGTAAGCCAATCGATCTCCTGTTGGTTTCACTGACACTAAAGTCCTACAAACACCTGAGTTCGGGATTAGAACTAAATAGGGAAATAGGATCAACTTAATAATGCGAATCAGGAGTTGCATACATACACATTCCAGTTGTAATGAGTTATTTCCCGTAGGGAATACATATCAATAGAAAATGAAAACAGACACAACCAATTCCCCATAGGGGATAAACAAGGTAATATGTGAATGTCCTACGGACAATGAATATGCATATCTCTTTATTCTATGGATATATAAGTCCTACGGACTATTTTTTCAACTACTGATTCGCATACTAAATGAACTAAATGCCTTAATGGTTATTCCATTTTTATTACTAGATTTTAGTGCTAAGACACTAAGAACATAAAAATTCACTAATTCTGCAAATCAAAAGTTGAAGACAAATGTATTTTACTTCCAATAAGTTATTTCCCGTAGGGAATACATATCAATAGAAAATGAAAACAGACACAACCAATTCCCCGTAGGGGATAAACAAGGTAAAATGTGAATGTTCTACGGACAATGAATATGCATATCTTTTTATTCTATGGATATATAAGTCCTACGGACCATTTTTCAACTACTGATTCGCATATGTAATAAAATTCAATAAGCTCCGTAGGTGCGACATTATCGTTAAAATTGAAAAATCACGAATACGACATTATTTAATTCTGACTACTTAACTCTTCCATAGGTATTACAACTTTATTCAGTTTGTATATCCATATTGAGATAATACAGAATAAAACACTATTTTTGCAGCCTATTGTTGAAAAATGTAAGACAACAAGCTGCAAACGCTTTCAAAATGAATAAAACGTACCGATGATAAAAGAATTATTTATAAAAAAAACACTGGCTCAGCTGGATAAGGAAGCAAACGACAACAGCCATGGATTAAAGCGCCATTTGGGACTGCTCAACTTAACGTTGCTGGGTATTGGGAGTGTGATAGGAGCGGGGATATTTGTACTGACAGGCACGGCAGCACAAATGCATGCCGGGCCGGCTATTGTTCTTTCGTTTGTTCTATCGGCTTTTGGTTGTTTGCTGGCCGGACTTTGTTATGCCGAATTTGCCTCTATGATTCCGTTGTCGGGCAGTGCGTATACCTATAGTTATGCTACTATGGGCGAATTTATTGCCTGGATTATTGGTTGGGATTTGGTGCTGGAATATCTTTTCAGTACGGCTACCGTGGCTGTGGGTTGGTCCAGTTATATGCTCAGCTTTTTAGCCGACTTTGGCATTTATCTTCCGGCTTCGATGGCACAATCGCCTTTTGAATACGATCAGGCGGGCTGGCACAGCACGGGTGCTTTTGTAAATTTTCCGGCGGTGTTTATTGTTGTTGTACTTACGGCATTGCTGGTTATTGGCATAAAGGAAACCGTAAAGTTCAACAATATTACGGTTATTATCAAAATTGTGGTGGTGCTACTCTTTATTGGTTTTGGCATTTCGCATATTCATCCCGAAAACTGGATGCCTTTTATCCCTAAAAACACCGGCGTGTGGGGACAATATGGTTGGTCGGGCATCCTTACGGGGTCGGGAGTTATTTTCTTTGCCTATATCGGCTTCGATGCCGTCTCTACTACTTCGCAAGAAGCTATTAATCCGAAGCGGGATCTGCCGTTGAGTATTCTTTTTTCCCTGTTGGTTTGTACAATATTATATGTAGGGGTCAGTTTCGTGCTGACGGGTATTGTAAGTTACAAAGAGCTGAATGTGGCTGCGCCTATTGCTCTGGCCATTGATAGGAGCGGAGCGGGGCTGAAATGGTTAAGCCCGATTATTAAGATTGGTACTATTGCCGGTTTAAGTTCCGTTATACTGGTAACTTTGCTGGGGCAAACGCGTATTTTCTTTTCGATGGCTCACGATGGTTTGTTGTGGAAATGTTTTGCCAAAATACATACCAAATTCAAAACGCCACATTATTCTACGCTTATCACCGGCTTTTTCACTGCGTTGATGGCCGGCATTTTCCCTATCGGTTTGTTGGGTGAGCTCGTCTCTATCGGCACTTTACTCGCTTTTATGATTGTATGCATCGGCATTCTTATTATGCGAAAGATAGAACCCGATGCTCCCCGTGCATTCAAAACTCCCTGGGTTCCTTTTGTTCCGTTGTTAGGCGCTTTTGTATGTCTGATCCAGATGTTGGCTTTACCTACTGATACCTGGTTGCGATTGATTATCTGGATGGCAATCGGTTTTGTGATTTATTTCGGCTACGGACGGAAACATAGCATTGCACGGAAAAACAGAAATGCAAAGGGGTAATTCCCGTAGGGAATACATATCAATAGAAGATGATCAGTAGTGATTAGTGACAAATGGTTAATGATTCGCATACTAAATGAACTCAATGCCTCAATGGTTATTCTATTTTTATTACAAAATTTTACCACTAAGACACTAAGAACAGAAAGATTCACTAATTCTGCGAATCAAAAGTCGAAGAGAAATGTATTTTACTTCTAATAAGTTATTTCCCGTAGGGAATACACATCAATAGAAAAAGAAAACCAATGCAACCAATTCCCCGTAGATAAACAAGCTAAAATGTGAATGTCCTACGGACAATAAACAGGCATATATGTTTATTCTATGGATATATAAGTAAATGATAATTATTATTGATATGTTTTTTACCACAATAGTTCACACTCGTTTTAAATAGAAGATATAAGACTAAGAACACATAGTATTATCCCGGGTACCGGGATAATTTCAGACTAAGCAAAAGTATCGTCAGATACTTTTACTATGTGACCTAAGTCTTTTTCCCATTATTTCTATGTGTGCTATGT
>JAATGT010000109.1 GCA_015654525.1 Bacteroidales bacterium | reverse complement strand
TAAAATCTTTTGTTTTTATAGCACCAAAAGAAAATTTCTGATATTCATCGAAATAAATAAGATAATCATCAGCCAGTTTTTCTACTGTGGGACCTTCGGTATAACTTTCCGAAAATGCTTTACTTGATTTAGAGTATGGCCCTGTTGGATTTTTCGAGAATGCAACTTTCAGGTTTCGGTTTGGACGTGTATTATCTTTGAAAACCAATATATAATCATTTTTTGCCCGTTTTACTATCGTACCATCAATGGAACTAAACCCGGGATCGTAAAGTAACTTTGCGTCCGAGATTGTTTTAAAATCTTTGGTGGTGATGTAGTATAACCGATGATTATTGTTTTCTTCTTCTACACCTTTTTTGAAACGATTGGGAATGCAAGATGCCCAAACAACAACAAACTCTTGTTTTTCGTCATCGTAAAAAATATCCGGGGCCCAAACGTTTACTGTTGTAGGTTCTTTTTTCATGACCGGAATCATTTTCACATCAAACCAATGAATCAAATCTTTAGAATTGGCATATCCAAAACCTAAATCACCTTTCCAACTGCTTGTCCAAACCAGATGATAAACTCCATCAGGAGTGCGGGTGATAGATGGATCGCGTAGTACCTGTTGTTTTCCGATTGTTGGTTTTAACCATATGCCGGAAATGCTGTCCCAATGGATACCATCTTTACTATAAATGAATCTTAGCCCTTCGTTGGCAGGTTCATGAAAGGATGTGGAAACAAAAAAATCTTTCTCAGCTTTACAAGGTTGCAATAATAACAAGAAGGCGGCTAATAATTTTATAAACTTAATCATCAATACTCTTTTACTTTTACGTTAATAAACACGAAAACAACAAATACCTGCTTCTTAGAATTGAGACGATAAATATATTAAATAGTACTCAGATAATTTGAAAAATAAAGATTCTAAATTGATGTTTGGGTGTCTGAAATCGGAGTAAATTTACTTATAATAACATTAACGAAAATATTAAGGTGATTTTTTTAATAATCTATAGTACAAAAACAATAGTTTTTGCGTCTAACTCTGATAGGTTTTAATGTCTCATTAAAAAAAATATATCATTTAATTATGAAGAAGATTTTTCTTTTCTCCCTTGTTATTTTTCTCGTTTTCTTGTCTGTTGATGCTCAAAATCGGGGACTCACAAACACCTCTGCCAGTAAGTATACAAAAATGAGTAGTACCAATATTGATGCTGTGCATTGGACTAACGGTTTTTGGGGTGAACGTTTCGGAGTGTTTAAAGACACGATGATATTTTCAATGTGGCGTACGCTGAAAGATGCTGATTTGAGTCATGCATATCGTAATTTTGAGATTGCAGCGGGCCAATGCAACGGAACACATTGCGGACCTCCGTTTCACGATGGTGACTTTTATAAATTCTTAGAAGCTGTAGCCGTCATATATGCTCAAACCAAAGATCCGAAACTGGATAAAATGATGGATGAGATCATTGCTGTGATTGGAAAAGTACAACGTCAGGATGGTTATATTCATACACCGGTCATCATTTCCGAAATGAACAAGGGCGTTGATTCGCATAAACATGAAACGGTTCTGACCGGAACAAAAGTAGGAAACAAAGACGATAAGGCTTTTGAAAACCGCCTCAATTTTGAGACCTACAACCTGGGGCATTTGATGACAGCCGGAATAATTCACCACCGGGCAACCGGAAAAACCACTTTGTTGAATATAGCCATTAAAGCAACTGATTTTCTGTGTCATTTCTACGAAACAGCATCGGCCGAGCTGGCCCGAAACGCTATTTGTCCTTCACACTATATGGGCGTGGTGGAAATGTACCGCGAAACCAAAAATCCACGTTATCTGGAGTTATCGAAAAACCTGATCAATATTCGTGGTATGGTTGATAATGGTACCGACGATAATCAGGATCGCGTTCCTTTCCGCAAACAGTATCAAGCCATGGGGCATGCCGTTCGTGCCAATTATTTGTATGCCGGAGTGGCCGATGTATATGCCGAAACGGGTGAGGAACAACTGATGAAAAACCTTACCAGCATTTGGTCGGACATTGTGAATCGGAAAATGTATGTAACCGGAGCATGTGGGGCACTTTACGACGGAACTTCGCTGGACGGAACTTATTACACACCCGATAGCATTC
Organism: Bacteroidales bacterium; assembly: GCA_015654525.1. Classification (GTDB taxonomy): domain Bacteria; phylum Bacteroidota; class Bacteroidia; order Bacteroidales; family Paludibacteraceae; genus Paludibacter. The sequence goes on along the minus strand of JAATGT010000109.1, from coordinate 4,245 downwards.
AAAAAGTACACCAAAGCTACGGTCGCGCTTACCAGTTACCCAATTTCACGGCACATAACGAGACCTGTGCCAATATTGGAAACATGCTTTTTAATTGGCGGATGTTACAAACTACTGCTGATGCAAAATATGCCGAAATTGTAGAAACAGCGCTTTATAATAGTGTTTTAAGCGGAATAAGCCTGGATGGAAAACGGTTTTTCTATACCAATCCACTAAAAATTTCAAAAGATTTCCCTTACACGCTCCGTTGGTCAAAGGAACGCGAGGTGTATATCAAACTGTGTAACTGCTGTCCACCTAATACCGTTCGTACACTTTGCGAAGCACAAAACTATGCTTATAGTTTAGGAAATAATGCGGTTTGGTGTAATTTATACGGCGGCAGTCAACTGGAAACGGTATTAAACGGAAAAGATAAAATCAAACTCACTCAGGTGACCGACTATCCCTGGGATGGCAACGTCAAAATAGCGGTAGATAAAGCTCCAAACAAAGCATTCTCACTGTATTTGCGTATTCCCGAATGGTGCGACAAAGCATCGGTTACCGTAAATGGTCAGCTTATTCCTGCTGAAAACAAAGCCAACACATATACCGAAATTAATAGGGTGTGGAAAAAAGGCGATGTTGTAGAGTTGGTTCTTGATATGCCGGTGAAACTGTTGGAGTCAAATCCGTTGGTAGAAGAAACCCGCAATCAAACGGTAGTAAAATGTGGTCCGCTGGTTTATTGCCTCGAAGGTGCTGATGTAGCCGGAGGAAAATCGATTGATAACGTATTGATCCCGGCTGATATGAAATTCAGTCCACGCAAAACAACGATTGCCGGAAGTTCTATCGTAGTGTTAGACGGAACAGCCCGACTTGCTGACGAAGGTTCGTGGAAAAACACCTTGTACCGCGAAGTTGGGAAATCAGACAAAACCGTCAACATTACGCTGATTCCATACTACGCCTGGGGAAACCGTGGAAAGATGGATATGACGGTATGGATACCGTTGGTAAAATGATATTTACACTTCGTGTGATATTCGCTTCGCTGATATCTACTCCCTTCGGTCGCGATATTTATTGATATTGAAAAAAATGATTTTATGCTTAAAGTTATCAAATACCTGCTCTTTAAAGCCCCCTATTGGGGGGTTGGGGGGCTTTTTCTTTTATTCTCCTCTTTTGATATTTACGTCTCTCCTTCGGGCAAAGACAAGAACGACGGTTCGGCATCAGCACCAAAGGCTACTCTTTCGGCGGCTTTGCGTCAGGCGCGTGAGTTGCGGCGTTTAAATACTACCGGTATTGAAAACGGCATTCAGATTATTCTGAAAGCCGGAACCTATGCTCAGTACGAACCGCTTTTTGTTCGCCCCGAAGATAGTGGCACGGCGCAATCGCCCACCATTATTTGTGGTGCGGAAGGCGAAAAGGTGGTAGTTAGTGGCGGTATGCAGATAAAAAAATGGAAAAAGTCGGGTAAACTCTTAGTGGCCGATGTTCCGAACTTCAACGGTCGTCCGCTTGATTTTCGTCAGCTGTGGGTAAACGGGAAAAAAGCCGTAAGAGCCCGCGATGTGTCAGATTTTGAAAAGATGAACCGCATTATCCGTAATGATAAAGTGAATCAAATTCTTTGGGTACCTGCAAAATCAGTAAAAGCTATTCAAAAAGCTCCTTATGCCGAAATGGTATTACATCAAATGTGGGCCGTATCGTTTTTGCGTATTAAATCTATCCGTATTCAGGGCGATTCTGCCGCCGTTCGCTTTCATGATCCCGAAAGTAAATTGCAGTTTGAGCGTCCGTGGCCACAACCTATGGTTGAAGCCGGAGTGAATTCGCCTTTCTATCTGACCAATGCGTTGGAATTACTCGATCAGCCCGGTGAATGGTTTCATGATATAAAAACGCATAAGCTCTATTATTATCCGTTGTCCGGCGAAAAAGTAACCGAAGTTATTGCTCCGGCTATTGAAACGCTGGTGCAGGTTGAAGGAACTCCTGACAGACCGGTGGGGCATGTAATTTTTAAAAATATTACTTTTAGTCACAGTACGTGGATGCGTCCTTCCGAAAAAGGACATGTGCCTTTGCAAGCCGGAATGTATCTGACCGAAGGATACAAACTAAGTCCCAAAATAGATCGGGTAGATAATCATAAGCTCGATAATCAGGGCTGGTTAGGGTGTGGAGCTGCTGCGGTTACTGTTTCGGGTGCAAATAATATAGACTTCCGGAACTGTCGTTTTGAACAGCTGGGATTTTCGGGTCTCGACTATGTATCGGGAACAACAGGCGGCAAAGTGGAAAACTGTACGTTTACCGATATTGCCGGAAATGGTTTGGTGGCCGGTGGCTTTTCGCCCGCTTCGCTCGAAACACATTTGCCATACAACCCGCAAGACTTGCGTGAGCTCTGTATCGGACTCGAAATTCGTAATAATCTATTTACTGATGTGACCAACGAAGACTGGGGCTGTGTGGCTATTGCTGCCGGTTATGTCTCCGGTCTTAAAATAATAAATAATGAAATCAGCGATGTTTCTTATTCCGGTATCAGCCTTGGTTGGGGATGGAATCGTAATCTGGTTTGTATGAAAAACAATCTGGTGCAGCGTAACAACATTTATCACTATGCCAAACATGTGTATGATGTGGCAGGTATTTACACACTCGGAGCGCAACCCGGAACATTGATTTCTGAAAACTGGGTACACGATATTTGTAAACCAAGCTACGTGCATGATCCTAAACATTGGTTTTACCTGTACACCGACGAGGGTTCGTCTTACATCCGGGTACAGAATAACCGTACTGATAGCGTGAAATTTCTGCAAAATGCCAACGGTTTCGGAAATATCTGGGAGAACAACGGACCGATGGTGAATGATAGTATAATGAAAAATGCGGGAAGACAAGCCCCCTAAATCCCCCGAAAGGGGACTTTTAGCTAGTCTTTCTCAATAAATTCTAAATAGAAAAATATGAAATTTTTTAATATCGTTTTAAATAGAACGTTCTTTAAGTCCTCCTTCGGGGGATTTAGGGGGCTTTTACTTCTATGTTTCTTACCTATATTTTCCCACGCTCAATCGTGGATCTGGTATCCGGGTGATTACGAAATATGGCTGGGTAATCAGATGAATAACCGTCGCACGGAGCGGGGTGCATTTTTTCCTCCGTTTTGGAAGATGGACAGCCATTATGTGTTGGTAGAGTTCAGCAAAAAGATTGATTTGGCAGCAGCCGAAGATATTGAGATTGCTGTTGAGGGTAAATTCAACATTAAGCTGGATGGTAAACTCCAGTTTGGTATGCCGACGAAATTCAGGTTGCCTGCCGGAAAACATAGTATGAACATCAAGGTATGGAATCAGGCAACGCCACCCGCTATTTTTGTAAACGGTGCGACAGTGAAAACCGACGGCTCGTGGAAAGTGACTTACGAAGACAAAGAATGGATTGACGAGAGCGGAAAAGCCAGCGACACTTCGGCCACCATTTATATGGATGCTGCTACTGCCGATAACTTTAAAGCAGCCACCACACCACCCTCGAAATACAAACTGGAAACTACGCCACAGCTTGCTGTGAAACGCGAAAAGGTTCAGGGCGGTGACTTGATTGACTTTGGAAAAGAAACTTTCGGCTTCCTTCGCTTCCATCAGTTGAAAGGCGATGGAAAAGTAAACATCTATTACGGCGAAAGTAAAGAAGAAGCACTGGATACTAAATCCGGCGAAACGATCGATCGTCTTTCTGTTGCCGGTAGCGGTGTGACCGATGAAGCATTGGCAGCAACAAGTCCGTTGTCCGATATTTATACGCTCAGCAATAACAAAGCTTTTCGCTACGTGTACATTACCAGAGAGGGTGCTGCAAATTACAAGGACGTAAGCATGTTGTACGAATATAAACCCGAAGTGCAGCGCGGTTCGTTCCGTTGCAACGACGAGGAGGTGAACCAAATGTGGAACGTAGGTGCTTACACCATGCAGCTGACCACACGTGAGTTTTTTATCGATGGCATTAAGCGCGATCGTTGGACCTGGAGTGGTGATGCCATTCAAAGCTATCTGATGAATTATTACCTGTTTTTCGATACACAGACAGTGAAAAATACGATCTGGCAACTCAGGGGGAAAGATCCGGTAACGAGTCACACCAACACCATTATGGTCTACACCTTCTATTGGTTTTTGTCTATCTATGATTATTATAAATTTACCGGCGATACGCATTTTATCC
>JAATGT010000297.1 GCA_015654525.1 Bacteroidales bacterium | reverse complement strand
GGCAATTGGAAAGCCAGACCTGCAATATGTACAATTTCCAATTGAACAGGCAAAACAGGCAATGATTAGCCAAGGGATTTCTGCAGATATAGCCAATGATATAACCGCCATGGAAAGCTCTCTTAAAAACGGGATAATGAACTATGAGCAACGGACCATTGCAAATTCATCACCAACATCAGTAGAGATATTTGCAAAAGAGGCATTTGCTCCGTTGTATAATTCTCTATAAATTTCAACCTTTTAAAAGATGAGAAATGGGAAATAAACCTATCGAAAAAGCGAACAGAAATCATCCGGCATTTAATAAAAATGCCGAACCGTTTTACAGCATTATTATGGAAGGCTTGAAAGGCGAAGTGGATGGAGAGCATTTTTGGGATGCTGTGGCAGAAAATGCAATTTTTGAATTTTCATATAATTTTCCTGGATTTGCCAATAAAATAGAAGGACGCAAAGCATATATGGAGTGGTTTGGCAGCTATACCAATGTACTTCATTCTGCGGATAACTTGAAAATATATAAATCGGCAAAACCGGAGAATGTAATTATTTTAGAATATGAAGTTCACGGCATAGTTCCATTCACAGGAAAAACTTATGACAACCGTTTTTGTTCTATTATAACTATCGAAAATCGTGAAATAATCCACTGGCGTGACTATATGGACTCACTTGCGGTAATGCTCTCGGTTTCCTGATTCTTTTAGAGGATAAATTGCTTGACCACTGTTCGCACATTAGTAGATAAGATGCTTTAGCGAATACTGGCAGCATTCTTGAAGCAGCAATTCGAAAAAATCAAAAACGAAATTGTGTGACACATTTCAGATAAATCATTTGAAAGATGAAAAGTATTAAAAAAGTAAAAAAACAGGAGAGCAATTCACAAAAAACAGGCTACTCTCCTTTTCCTATTTTATGAAAAAATACACTCTAATAAAAAACCACAAAAAATATCAAATAGACTAAATCATTTTCCGCTTTGATAAATCCTTTTAGATAAATATTATTTAAATTTACACACTGTAAAATAGTTTTTAAAATGAAATTCTAATAGATATATGAGTTACTGTAATTATATCCCTACGATGAAAGAGCCAAGCCGTAGTCTTCATCAACATTATCATGATAACCACTACGGTTTTCCTATTCGCAATGACAATGAGCTGTATGGCCGACTAATTATGGAAATTAATCAGGCAGGACTGAGCTGGGAAACTATTTTGAAGAAAGAAGCTGGATTCAGAAAAGCGTACGATAATTTTGATATCAAAATAGTAGCTGCTTACACAGAACAAGATCGTGAGCGTTTATTAAACGATGTCGGAATTATCCGAAATAAACTGAAAGTAAATGCATCCATCGAAAATGCTAAAACTATTCTTCAATTACAGAAAGAGTACGGTAGCTTTGAAAAATGGCTCGAACTCAATCATCCCAAAACAAAAGCAGAATGGGTGAAGTTGTTTAAAAAGACATTCAAATTTACCGGTGGCGAAATAGTGAACGAGTTTTTGATGAGTATCGGGTATCTTAGAGGAGCACACTCCGAAGATTGTCCTATTCATCAGAAAATAATAATGCAGCACCCAATGTGGATGAGGGAATAAATGGAGAATCAAGAGCTAAGCCCGTTGGAATACTATTACGAGAAGCAAGACAAAATTACAAAAGCCTGTTTGCTCGCGTTGAAAGCGATAGTTTTATCGGTTGATAAAGACATCATTCACACTCGAAAATATCAGATTCCATTTTTCCGGTACAAGGATTTTAATCTCAGCTTCTTGTGGGTTCATCGAAAAAAAATTACAGTCGGATTTGTGGAAGATAAAAAGGCATTTGCTGGCGTTTTTTCTAAACCGCAAAAAGACTATGTTCTAACACTGGAAATAAACCCATTAGAAGATATCCCGATGGATTTGATTCAGCATAGAATAAAAGAACTCATTAGAAAATATAACAATGCAAAACAATAAAGTAAAGGATCAGTGCATTTATATACGATTGGCTTGCGGCTAATAACTCTTCAAATCAGGCACTATAAACAACTTAAAATCGCAGCCATTAAAGATAGTATCTTTTAAAAATCAATAACTTATTTGTTATTATATTTATTGGATTCTGAACTAAAAATAGCCAAACCAATGCAAAATACAGACGACAAACTGACAAGTCGAAATATAAAACCAACTGCTATGCGGGAATTGGTTTTGGACATTCTAACGGAGCAAAAAATGGCAATTAGCTTATCTGATTTGGAACAAAAGTTTCATAAATCGGATAAAGTCACATTGTACCGTACTCTCAAAACATTTGAGGAAAAGAAACTCATTCATAGCATTAATGACGGAAGTGGCGCAGTTAAATACGCTCTATGTAAAGAGTCATGCCAATGTCACCCGGAAGATTTGCACGTACACTTTTTTTGTCTAAAATGTCAGCATACATTTTGTCTGAGTGATATTCCTATTCCTTCAATCAGTCTGCCTGTTAATTTCAGTATGGAAAATACAAATATGGTTGTAAAAGGCATTTGTGCAAACTGCAACGATTAATTTGCAATTCAGTTGCATAAACTTTTTTGTTATCTTTGCGGTTGTTTTTACAGTTGCAATCGAATTTCTATGAACAGAATGGGAAAAAATAGCAGGCTTATCTTCATATTACTGGCTGGACTGGTAATACTGCTTCATGCCACTATCCCTCACCACCATCATCTTGATTCATACAGCGAACATAGCTCCAGCACTACAGAAACAACACGGGGCGAATCTTCTCCTGAAGCCAATAAGCATTGTCATGCTCTAAACAATATTGTTCTTACAAAAGCTAATTCAATAACAGTTGACACGAACGCATTTAATGCTTTGTTATTTGTTATTACAGCTTTTAATCTGGTAAAACTCTACGACAGCGTTTTATTAGCTACTTTTCCAATTAAAGATATTGTTATCCTAAAACAACATCTTTCCTCTGAGCTTTCCTTTAGGGGACCTCCTACCCTGGTTTAATTTATTCTTATTTACCTGATATTTTGTACCTGATAGTAATATCAGGCTCTTGGTTGTATTTAGAACTTTGCTCAAAGTGAGTAAAGCTAAACGAACAAAGAGAAACGGAATGAAGAAATAAATTATTGAATATGATAAATTTAATCGAATGCTGGGTTATTATCAGCTTCGGATTATTATTCATGTTGAAATTATTTACTTCGCATTCTACTCTACATACCAGGTAAAAGGTTCCACAGAACTTATCCAGGACTAACTCAATAGTCACTCTCATAAGAACAAATCAGAGTTTCCAATTAACAAAACATATTTCATGATAGAACGTATTATTCATTTTTCAATAAAAAATAAGTTCATTATCGGCTTATTTATAGTTGCGCTCATAGGTTGGGGAACGTACTCACTCACCCGATTGCCTATTGATGCAACTCCGGACATAACCAATAACCAGGTGCAGGTTATTGCCCTTGCTCACTCACTGGCGGTACAGGAAGTGGAGAGTTCCATTACCGCCCCAATAGAAGTAGCCGTTGCCAATATTCCAAATATTATTGAGCTTCGCTCCATATCCCGATTGGGACTGTCGGTTATCACCGTTGTATTTAAAGACAATGTTGATGTGTACTGGGCCAGACAACAGATGAGCGAACGGCTCAAAGAAGCCGAGGATATAATTCCGGCGGGGCTTGCTAAAATAGAACTAGCTCCCATTTCCACCGGTTTGGGCGAAATATATCAATACCGCCTTGCTGTAGACAAAGGATTTGAGCATAAGTATAATCCGATGGAATTGCGTACTATTCAGGATTGGGTGGTACGTCGTGAGATGCTGGGAACTATAGGTGTAGCTGATATAAATAGCTATGGTGGTTTTGTAAAACAATACGAAATTGCGGTAAATCCCGAAAGACTCAGAGGGATGAACCTGACTCTTACAGACATTTTCAGTGCGCTCGAAAAAAACAATGAAAATACAGGAAGTGCCTATATTGATAAAAAACCAACAGCCTATTTTATACGTGGTATTGGCTTGGTAAAATCATTGGAAGATATTGAAAAAATTGTAGTCAAAAATAATCCTTCGGGCATGCCTGTTTTAGTCAGGGATGTTGCAACGGTTCAATACGGTAGTGCAACACGATACGGAGCCATGGTTATTGATACGACCGAAGCAGTGGGTGGTGTGGTAATGATGCTTAAAGGGGCAAATGCCAATGAGGTTACCAAAAATGTGGAAACCCGCATACAATCTATTCAAAAATCGCTGCCTCAGGGTCTGAAAATTGAACCGTTTTTAAATCGGTCCGATTTGGTAGGTCGTGCTATTAGTACCGTTTCACGCAACCTGATTGAAGGAGCATTAATTGTTATCTTTATTCTGATTTTATTTCTGGGTAATTTGAGAGCAGGGCTGATTGTCGCTTCGGTTATTCCGCTCTCCATGCTGTTTGCCATATCCATGATGAACTTTTTTGGTGTATCGGGTAATTTAATGAGCCTCGGCGCCATTGACTTTGGATTGATTGTGGACGGGGCGGTGATTATTGTGGAAAGTGTGGTGCACCGAATAACGATGAGCAAGCATCATCATCCGGGCATTAAAAGACTATCGCAGCCCCAAATGGACGAAACGGTATTTGAATCGGCTAAACGAATGATGAGTTCGGCAACATTCGGACAAGTTATCATTCTGATTGTTTATGTGCCGATTATGGCTTTGGTAGGTATTGAAGGTAAAATGTTTCGCCCCATGGCGCAAGTGGTAGCATTTGCATTAATTGGGGCAACCATTCTTTCATTGACCTATGTGCCTATGGTTTCATCCTTATTTCTAAGCAAAAATACCGGGCACAAACCAAATTTATCAGACAAAATGATGGACTGGTTTCACAAGATATTTAATCCGGCCATTCGCTTTGCCTTAAAACGGAAACTGCTGGTATCTGTATCTGCAATCGTATTTTTTATCATTAGTCTGTTTGTCTTTAATAGTTTGGGAGGTGAATTTATCCCTCAGTTGGAAGAAGGCGATCTGGCAGCAGCTGTAATAACCTTACAAGGTGGTTCGCTTTCCAATACTGTGGAACAGGTTCAAAAAGCCAATAAAATATTGCTCGACAACTTTCCGGAGATTAAACATACGGTTTGTAAGATTGGTGCAGGTGAAATACCTACCGACCCTACCCCTATGTAAACGGGCGATTACATTATTACACTAAAAGATAAAAGCGAATGGACTTCGGCAAAAACCCGGGAAGAACTGGTGGAAAAGATGGAGGAAGCATTGATTCCGCTGGCTGGTGTGAAGTTTGAGTTTCAACAGCCAATCCAGATGCGTACCAACGAATTGCTTTCGGGATCAAAACAGGATATTGCTATAAAAATATTTGGCGATGACCTGAATACACTAGCAGATAAGGCCTCGCAAGTAGAGAAAATTATTCAAAAAGTACAAGGTGTTGAAGACATCAATGTAGAAAAAGTAACCGGGCTGGCTCAGATTCAGGTTGAATATAACCGCGACAGGTTAGCTCAATACGGTCTTTCAATCGAAGATGTAAACAAGGTTTTACGCACGGCCTTCGCCGGAAGTCAGGCAGGGGTTGTATTTGACGAAGAAAAACGATTTGGGATGGTGGTTCGATTGGATAAAGATTACCGGCAAAGTCTCGACGATGTAAAGAATCTTTCGGTGGCTTTGTCCAATGGCGGACAAATACCCTTTGACCAAATTGCCAGTGTTGCCATAAAATCAGGCCCGGCACAGGTGTCGCGCGAAGATACTAAACGCCGTATCACCATTGGGTTTAATGTGCGTAACAGAGATGTACAAAGTGTAATAGCCGACGTAACAAAACAAATTGATTCTAACGTGAAACTACCAACAGGTTATTATGTAAAATATGGCGGTCAGTTTGAGAATCTTCAGGCTGCTAAGGCTCGGTTGGCTATTGCTGTTCCGGTTGCGTTGTTGCTGATATTTGTACTGTTATTCTTTACGTTCCATTCTGTAAAACAAGCCTTATTAATTTACACAGCTGTGCCCATGTCGCTCATTGGCGGTATTCTGGCACTTTGGATGCGGGGCATGAATTTCTCCATTTCGGCCGGAGTTGGCTTTATCGCTTTGTTTGGTATTGCGGTGCTGAATGGTATTGTGCTTATTTCTGAATTTAACCGACTCGAAAAAGAAGAAGGAATTACCGATATTACCGAACGTGTACTGAAAGGACTGCATACACGTTTGCGCCCTGTAATTATGACTGCTGCTGTGGCTTCGCTGGGTTTCTTACCTATGGCTTTGTCTACTTCGGCAGGAGCTGAGGTCCAAAAACCGTTGGCAACAGTAGTTATTGGAGGATTAATAACGGCCACTTTACTGACATTAATTGTTTTACCAATTTTCTATATTTTCTTTTCTACGAATAGTTTCAAAAAGATATCATGGAAAGGGCTATTTAAACGTAAACCGGCAGCAACTGCATTGCTCATTCTTTTATTGTTCGGTTTTTCAACTGCGAATGCACAACAACCCAAAAGAATAGATCTGAAACAAGCCATTCAACAAGCATTGGATAGTAACTTATCAATTCGTTCTTCCGCTTATTCGGTCGATGTTCAAAAAGCATTGAAAGGTACTGCCTGGGACATTCCGAAAACAAGCATTGATGGGCAATTCGGGCAATTTAATTCTTATTCAAAGGATAACAGCTTTACCGTTTCCCAGTCTTTTGCTTTTCCAACCGTATATGCCAATCAGCATAAACTGGCAAATGCGAATGTAAAGAGTAGCGAATGGGAATTAAAAACCTCACAACTCGAAATTGCAACACAGGTAAAACAAGTTTACGGACAATTGGCTTATTTGCTGTCAAAACAAAAATTGTTTTTGTGGCAAGATAGTCTTTATTCGGGTTTTCAGCGTGCGGCTGAGCTAAGAATGAAAACGGGTGAAACCAATCAACTGGAAATGATAACCGCCCGTTCGCAGAGTATGGAAGTGCGTAACCAATTGCAGCAGGTGAAAGCTGATATTCTCATTTTTAATCAGAAGCTGCAGGTACTTTTAAATTCAACTGAACCGGTATTGCCGGCAGATACAGTATTGCAACGAGCCGACTTTTTACCCAACACTGACATTTCCAGAGTATCCGGGAATCCTCAGTTGGGCTTTGCTCAGCAACAAATTGAGTTATCGCGCATGGAGACTAAACTGGAAAAAAACAAATTGCTTCCCGATTTAAGCATCGGCTATTTCAGTCAGACTATACGAGGTGAACAGACAGTAAACGATGTTCCGCGTACCTTTGGTTCGGGCGATCGCTTTACGGGTATTCAGGCAGGTGTTGCCGTTCCATTGTGGTTTGGTTCTAATGCAGCCAAAATTAAAGCTGCCAGATTAAAAGAAAAAGTAAGCCAATTCAGTGCTGAGAATTATTCAAAGTCGCTTTTAGGGAATTATAATTCTTTGTTAGGCGAATATGCAAAGTACAATAACAGTTTGAATTATTACGAAAAGCAAGCCGTTCCGGAAGCCGATTTGATTATTGATCAGGCAAGCAAAAGCTATAAGGCCGGAGCTATTGATTATCTGGATTACATCCAGAGTCTGAGCCGGGCATTGAGCATAAAACAAAACTATCTCGATGCATTAAATAATTATAATCAAACAATCGTTTCAATTGAGTTTATTACAGGTAAAATATTTTAAAACAACAGTATTATGACAACATATAATTTCAAACTATCCATCCTTATTGCTGTTTTAGGCATTGCTTTAGTGTCGTGCAACGGAAATAAAAAAGCAGCGACCGTAGCCGAAAAAGAGACTGAAGTAATTCCCGAAGATATCGTTGAGCTACGCGACGACCAGATAAAGCTTGCCGATATAGAAACCGGAGCCATAGAGTTGCGGTCGATGAGTGGAACTCTGAAAGTAAACGGAACAGTGTCTGTTGCACCACAAAATCTGGCAACCGTGAGTATGCCGATGGGTGGATTTGTAAAAAGCACGAAGCTGATGCCGGGCAATGCCGTTCGGAAAGGACAAACACTGGCTATGCTCGAAAATCAGGAGTTTATCGACATTCAGCAAAATTACCTGGAAGCAAAAAACAAATGTGAACTTGCGAAAGCAGAATATAACCGCCAAAGCGAATTGTACAAAAATGATATATCCTCTCAGAAAAATATGCAACAGGTTACTTCCAATTACAAAAGCCTCAAGGTTCAGGTAAAAGCATTGGAACAAAAGCTGTCGCTTATCGGGATTAATCCTTTCAGACTGAACGAAGATAATATCAGTCGATCTGTAGCGGTAGTTTCACCTATCTCGGGCTATATTAAAACGGTAAACGTAAGCATTGGCAAGTCGGTTTCGGCTTCCGATGTATTGTTCGAAATTGTAAACAGCGATAAACTTTTCCTTGAACTCACCTTGTTCGAGAAAGATGCTGACAAGGTGGCAAGCGGAGAGAAAATTCGCTTTTATATCAACAACGAAACAGAACAACATGAAGCGGTTATCTATCAAACCGGAAAATCTATAAATAACGATAAGACTTACAAAGTGTATGCAAATGTTGTGGGTCGTTGTAAAAGCATGCTACCGGGCATGTATGTAAATGCTGTTATTCAGGCAAAAAGTAATCAGGTCACATCAGTTCCTTCTGCATCCATTGTAAGTTTCGACGACAAGGATTATATTTTTGTGCACGACAAGGATAAAGTAGAAAACGGAAAGAAAATGACTGAATATAGAATGATCCAGGTTCAGAAAGGCGTTACAAGTGACGAATTCACAGAAGTTGTTTTGCCGGAAGGTTTCAACTTTAAAGATGCTAAACTTATTATTAAAGGTGCCTACAATTTACTTTCGGCTAAGAAAAATGCAGGAGAAATGAGCTGTTGATCAATTAAAATATAAGTATCCGCAAAATACCTGTATCAAAAGTTTTTTTAGAACGCAAATGACACAAAAGTCGCAAATCAACGCAATCATTGAATTGAAATTCAACAAATGATATTCAACCCCACAAATCTTATTTACGAAAATTTGTGATGTTTGCGCGCTTTTACCTCTCGTTTGTTACACAAGTGATAGTACGACTGCGAGTCGTACTATCACTAATATTCTATTTATAATGAGTTATTTTTCCCCCGAAGGGAATACAGATCAATAGAAGATGAAAAACAGATACAAACAATTTCCACGTAGATAATATGAGAATGTGAATGCCCTACGGGCAACAAACATACATATACGCCTATTCTATGGATATGTAAGTCCTACGGACTATTTTTCAACTTCTGATTCACATTACGAACTTCTTACTAACCTGAGTTCGGGATAAGCCCGGATTCATTTTTCAAACTATGTAATTGAATATTACGGTGCGCTGCACCTAATGATGATAAAACAATGCTAAATGCTACAAATATTCTGGGACTCTGTCCCTCAAAAGGTGCAGAGCACCTAACTATTTGTAGAAATTAGTCAGACATAAAAACCATAGGTGCAGCGCACCGACATATTATATTTTGTATAGGTCTGACAAACAAGATATATTATTAAGTTGATCCTATTTTCCTATCTAGATCTCCTATATAACTCTTTCTATATATCTGTTTTTGAGTGCTTTAATTTGCTGTGTTTAAGCTGCCTGTTTTAAACGAGCTAGTTGCTTTTCCAATTTC
>JAATGT010000178.1 GCA_015654525.1 Bacteroidales bacterium | reverse complement strand
TCCCCTGAAAATAATCTCTTTTCGCCACACCCTGGAAAAATGCACGAATATCAAATCCTTTCCAATCTGCAGTTAGTTCAATACCGAATGGTAGTTTTGGGGCACTGTTTCCAATTATTTTTAAATCTCCATGATCACTAGTTGTATTGGCGCCATTGTCAATCTTGCCATCTCCATTTAAATCTTGGTACATTATATCTCCGGCTTTCCAGTTTGAGCCCAATGCATTCTGACCCCCATGGGTCAATGTAGCCAAATGTGCATTCATTTCTGCATCTGATTTTGCAATTCCAATTGTGGAATAACCCCAAATTTCACCTAGAGTCTCACCTGTTCTGTAGGTGTCTGTTGCTAACTTACCTGTAGCATTAGGGTATCTTGTAATTTTCGTTGTTGAGTTTGATAACATTACTTTAATTCCATAACCCAAACCATTCGCAAGCCGATCTTTCCAACTTACTTCCAACTCAAAACCATATGTTTTAAGGTCGGTATTATTAGTTTTTGGAACCGTGATCCCAAAAGTTGCTGGTAACTCAATAGCCGGTCCCACCATGTCTGTGGTAAAGCGTGTGAAATAATCAAAAGAAGCATTCAACCGATTGTTCAGTAATGCCAAATCAGCACCAAAATTCCATGTCTTAATTTTTTCCCAGCCCAAAGAAGCACTGATTATATCTGGCATACCAGAAGTGTTAGGTTGAGTCCCATTGACTAACCACGAACCATTGGCTGTGCCAATAGGCATAGTAATATAGGTAGGATATGGTTTAATATTACCGTTGTTATCTACTATGTTTTGATTACCGAGCTTGCCATACGAACCTCTCAATTTAAATGTACTAATATACTTTTCGTAAGGAGCCCAAAAAGATTCGCGGGCAATATTCCAACCTGCCGATACTGAAGGAAAATAATTCCATCTTTTATCTGCCTGAAATCTTGATGATCCATCGTAGCGCAAATTAGCTTCAAGCAAATAGCGTCCCTTGTAATCATAATTGATACGACCAAAAAATCCTGCTGTTGACCAATTGTAATATTGACCTGATACTCCGGGCGAAGCTATCTTGCTTGAATTATCAAAACCACTTGTTGTATTAATGGTTGGCAAAGATGCCACTATAATACCCTGTCTGTCTGCAGTCAAATCACGATATTTGTTCATTTCTGATTGGAATCCGCCCATTACCTTGAATGTATGTCCTTCTATTTCTTTAGTATATTCTGAGAATATATTAGTATTAAGGAAATTAGTCCGATAAGCACCTTCGTGAACATTTGAATAAGAATTATAAACATATGCATTATTATTGACATCATAATTCTGTGTTATTTGAGTATCCCAATGTCTGAACTGATCATCTGTTTTGTAATTGAGTTCTGCAGTAGTTTTCCATCCCTTAATTGGCTCGATTACTAATCTTGCCTGTTGATACAACCAATCTTCTTGTGTCTTATCGCGACCACCATCTCTTAATCCTAATGCAGGTGATGGAGATGAGAATAAATGTCCATTAGGGTCATATAAAGGCAATATCGGCCAACCCTGACGAGCTAAATCTGAATAAAGTCCATCGGTAAGTGAAGATGGTCTTACATAGTCCTGGCGTACCCATCTGGTGTTATAACCCAAGGTAGCCCAGCTTGCCAGTTTGGTTTCAATTTTTGCGGTAGCCGTATAACGGTTAAACTGATCTCCTCCAAATTTCATTAATCCAGATTGATCTAGATAATTTCCAGAAAAATAATATTTAGTTGTTTCGTTTCCTCCTGATACGCTAAAGTTATGTTCTTGTGATGGAGTTGAACTTTTATAGAGGGCTTTGTACCAGTCTACATTGTCATTTGCACCGCCATAATCAGCCCAATGAGTACCGTTTGGAACTGTTGTCATTGGAAATCCATTTGTGTTAACTAATTTCCCCGCTTGAAAATCCTGAATTCTTTTCAACCATGCATCATCAAAAAAAGCGCCAGATCCGCTATTCTTTGATGCTTCATTGAAATACAATGCAAAAGTATACGAGTCCATCATATGAGGCATTCTTACAGGGGAACTTGATTTGAAATTATTGCTATAACTAACAGAAAGTTTACCTGCTTTTCCTTTTTTTGTTGTAACTAAAATGACACCAAAAGGTGCCCGTGATCCATAAATGGAAGAAGCTGCAGCATCTTTTAAAACAGAGATATTTTCAATATCCTGTGGATTAATAGCATTAATATCACCTTCCGTGCCATCAATAAGAATTAATGGACTTCCACTTGATCCTTGCCCAATCGTACCGGTTCCACGGATATTTATACTAGGTTTGCTCTCTAAACTTCCTTGGTTTTGGGAAATGTTTAACCCGGTAATTAATCCTTCAAGTGCCTGAGCTACGTTCTGTACCGGGCGAGCTTCCAATTCTTTTGCATCAAGAGTTCCTACAGCACCGGTCATATTCACCTTCTTTTGGGTTCCAAAACCAACAACAACAACTTCATCCATATTAACAGAATTGTCATCCAGTTTTACGCTGATCGAAGTCCGGTTTTCAATTTTCATCTCCAGATTATTCATGCCAATGTAGGTGAACTGTAATACAGTTGAAGGGTCAATATTATTAAGCGAAAATCCACCATTAACGTCAGTGATTGTTCCCGTATTGGTCCCTTTTATTTTTACACTTACTCCAATAAGAGCATCTCCGTTTTTATCGGTTACCTTACCGGAAATAGTTCCTTTCTTTTGTTGAGTCGCTGAACTCTGTGCGACTAATTCATTTCCACTGCTTATTATAACCGGTGTCAACCAGGTAAATAAAGCAAAAAGACATAAAAATTTCTTTTTTACGTTCATGATTTTTGTTGATTAAGTTAGTATTAAATTATACAAGTGTTATTTGAGATCTGCTGGCTATACAGATTATTCTCAATAATATCTTTAAAATTAGCCTGTTTTGTTTCTCATATTTTTTGATTATTAATTGTTTGTTTAAAAAAAAAGTAAATACATTGCTTAATGAATGCAAATGTATAAAAGCAAACTTTTATAGAGGTTGTTGATTCTTTCAAATAGGAGTGAAATTCATTCAATACAAATAATTGTCTGTAATTGAGTGTTTTATATTGATGGCAAATTGAATTAATAACCATTGTTTGGCTTTGACTTGAACTGTATTTGTATTCGTTTAAGTAATTGTATTCGTGTATTTTGTATTGAATTGCATAATGGAACGTGTTGATAACCTAGATTGAGCTAATTGAAGCTGTGATGAGATATCTTTGAAATTCAGATTGATATATTTCTTTAAAATCTGATTTATGTCGCTTGAAAACGATAATCAAAGAATGTCTTTACTATCGTTAATAAACCAGTATTGATTATTATGTTAATCAGGGTGGGCGACTAACGTTAGTAGCAGTGCACGACTAACGTTAGTAAGGGTGTGCGACTAACGTTAGTCGAGGTAGGCGACATGGACGTGTCGGGGTGTACGACATGAGTGTGTCAGGGTGAACGGCACGTCCGGGTCTATAAATCCGGACTATTGTCCAGCATAAGAAACTTAAATAATTCACAGTTTATCTGATTTTCCACTTTATTGAATGAATTATATACTAACAGAAAAGAGTACTTGTGTACTTTTGTAAATCTAATTTAGAGCACTCAAGTGTCAGTCATACATTTTTAGTAAAATAATACCCATGAAATTTCTATTAGCACTTACTATTTTTTTTCTATCAGTTACTTTTGCGATAGGAGCAACAATAAATTCGTATACTCCGGATTCATCACAGCCGAAGAAAGTTGCTGGGATGAAACTTGTATTTAACGAAGAATTTAATTACGAAGGTAGCCCTGATCCGAAAATATGGTCGTTCGAGACAGGCTTTAAACGCAATGAGGAGTTGCAATGGTATCAGAGTAAAAATGCGAGCTGTAAAAATGGTTGTCTGGTTATCGAAGGCAAAAAAGAAAGCTTTCCGAATGCCAATTATGTTCCCGACAGTAAAAGTTGGTACACAAATCGCAAAGATGTGAATTATACTTCGGCAAGTCTAAATACGGCCGAAAAAAAATCCTGGCTTTTCGGGCGTTTTGAAGTCCGGGCGCGAATCGATACAACTATGGGTTCCTGGCCAGCCATCTGGACTCTGGGCGTAAGCAAAGAATGGCCATCGTGTGGTGAAGTAGATATGCTGGAATTTTATCGTCCCAACGGGGTTCCCTCTATCCTTGCAAATGTGGCATCGGGTACCAACATTAGGTACAAAGGTAAATGGAACTCGGTGAAGAAAACATTGACCTCACTAATGGCGAAAGATAAAAGGTGGTCGGAAAAATTTCATATCTGGTGCATGGACTGGAACAAGGATGCTATCAAATTGTATGTTGACGGTGAGCTTTTAAATACTACTCTATTGACAGAGACACTTAATGCTGATGGAAGTAATCCGTTTTTGCAGCCACATTATCTTCTTCTGAACCTTGCATTGGGAGCTAACGGTGGTGACCCAGGTCAAAGTCGCTTCCCAATAACTTTTGAAGTGGATTATGTTCGTATTTACCAACAAATCGATTTAAAATAGAAGTACCGATAAAAGTTTTTATTGCCCTAAACTAAATATCATCTAACAACATATTTATGAG
>JAATGT010000001.1 GCA_015654525.1 Bacteroidales bacterium | reverse complement strand
ATGACTCACGAAGATTTTGAAGTAAAAGTACTGGGAGCAGGAACGATAAAATCGCCTTTAACTCCAACAGATCCTTCCTATGTGTTATCTTTTCAGTTTACCGAGAATGACAGGGTTTTACTGGAATCATCATTGGATCAATTGAAGAAATGTCTAAATACCGGCACACTCCCCGTTTCGGCGGAGAAGGCTGGTCCTCATAAGTTTCTTTATTTCGATCCGTCCAAAACGAAAGTTGCCATTGTAACTTGTGGAGGCTTGTGCCCCGGAATAAACAATGTGATCCGGAGCTTGGTTAATCAGCTTTATTACCGCTATAAGGTGAATCAGATCATAGGTATTCAATATGGCTTTGCAGGTTTTATTGATAGCTACAATTATCCGATCGTTGAACTGACTCCTGATAGTGTAGATACAATTCATTTGTTTGGAGGTACGGTATTGGGTTCGTCGCGTGGTGCGCAGAATATGGAAGCAATCGTTGATAAACTGAGTGAGCTGGACGTAGACATACTATTTTGTATAGGTGGCGATGGAACGTTGCGTGGTGCACATGCCATTCACGAAGAGATCTTCCGTCGCAAGCTGAATATCTGCATTGCCGGAATTCCCAAAACCATCGATAATGATATTAATATGATTGATAAATCATTTGGATTTGAAACGGCTTTTAGTACAGCAAACAGAATTATTCTGGATGCGCACAATGAAGCCCGTGGTGTTTATAATGGGATAGCTATTTTAAAACTTATGGGTCGTAATTCGGGATTTATTGCCGCTTACGCTGCTCTGTCTATTCAGGAAGCTAACTTTGTGTTGGTCCCCGAAATGGATTTTGATTTAGATGGTCCTAACGGTTTTTTGCAGGTATTACGCAAACGCATCGACAGACGTCATCATGCACTTATTGTAGTTGCCGAAGGAGCCGGGAAACAGTTTTTTGCCGGTGAAAGCTTTGAAAGTGATGCTTCAGGCAATCTCAAAAACAAAGACATTGGCATTTACCTGAAAGAAAAGATTGCTGCGGATTTTCAGGAGCATAATATTCCCGTTACTATCAAATACATCGATCCGAGTTACATAATACGAAGTGCTCCGGCCAATGCTAATGACAGTAAGTTCTGTGCAGTACTTGCTCAAAATGCAGTTCATGCTGCTATGGCAGGTAAAACGGACTTTGTAGTGGGGCATTGGAATCACTTATTTACCTTATTACCGATTCCCGTAGCTGTGGCTGAACAGAAAAAGATAAACAGTAATGGTGAATTGTGGTGGAACGTGTTAGAAGCCACGGGGCAACCAGTATCGATGAAAAACAAATAATCAAATTATTATTCATTTAATCGTAACAGTAGAGACAAGGCATGCCTTGTCTCTACTGTTAACCGTTACGCATCGCTTTTACAATAACCCCCATTATTTTTTTGCTTTTTCTTCTGCTGCTTTCCTGGCATCTTCTTTCTTTTGAGCTTCTTTCTTAGCTTTCTTATTAAAATAACCTTTCAGGAAGAAGTTATGTTTGGCAGCCGTCATGTTTTCGTCCAGACTTTTCGAACTCTTTTTCAGATTCAAAACGGTCTTATTCAGATTCTCGGCAAGTGTTTTATCCTGAATCAACCGACCGAGAGTACCTTTACCGCTATTTATCTTTGTCATAATTTCAGCCAGCTGCTGGGTAATAACTTCTGCATTGCCAACAGTAACACGTAAACCTGCCATGATAGCATCGGTTTCTACCGGTTCGCTCGATTTCAATTGCTGACCTGCTTTGATCAACGGAGCCTCGGCACTTCCCTGCGAAATGGTAATGAGCTTATCGCCAATAACTCCTTCGGAACCAATGGCCACCTTACAGTCGGATTTGATAAACTGCCGCACCTCTTCTTTGATAATTAAATCGGTTCGTACTGTAGAGTCGTTTATGATAATGATATTATCGACCGTTCCTACGTTGATGCCCGAAAAGCGGACATTATTTCCGATCTGCAATCCACCTACATTATGAAAAGTGGAGGTGATTTTGAAAACAGGATTGAACAGATTTTTTTGCTTGCCGATAATAAATACCGCAATGACAAACAAGGCTAAACCTCCGGCTACAAAAAGCCCTAAACGAATTTTAAATTTCTGAGTATGTGTGTCCATAATTATTGATATGATGATGTGTTGATATGATGATGTGTTGATGTGTTGATGTGATGATGTGTTGATGTGATGATGTGATTTTTTATTTAAAAAATGCTTCAATAACCTTATCGGTTGATTTTTCAAACTCTGCCATACTGCCTTCGGCATAAACTTCACCGTCTTGCAACATGATAATCCGGTTGGCAGTGGTGCGGGCACATTCAATATCGTGTGTGATGATGATTGAAGAGGCTTTGTATTTCTTCTGAACGTCATTGATAAGCAAACTTATCTCCTCGGAGGTAACCGGATCAAGTCCGGTGGTCGGTTCATCGTACAGAATAATCATGGGATCAACTACTATTGTTCTAGCAAGACTTATTCGTTTACGCATACCTCCTGATAGTTGCGAGGGCATTTTATCCAGAGCATCTGCCAGGCCTACATTCTCCAATACTTCTTTTGTTTTAGCGTCAATTTCTTTTTGCTTTAGATGATCCTTCACTCTGCGCAACGGAAATTCCAGATTTTCCTTCACCGTCATCGAATCGTACAAAGCTCCACTCTGAAACAGAAAACCGATCTTCTGACGAACCTTGTCCATGTCTTTCATGTTTAAAGATGTGACATCCTGATCAAATACTTTAATGCTTCCACTGTCTGCACGGAGCAACCCAACAATACATTTGATAAGCACCGACTTTCCGCTTCCCGATTTACCCAGTACCACCAGGTTCTCACCATTGTATAGTTTCATCGAAAAGTTTTTCAACACCTCCTGTGTTCCGAAAGATTTACACAGGTTAGTTATTTCAATCACAGTTTCTTTGCTTGCTGCTTTTTCCGGTTTTTTTAGTACCAATTTTGTTTCTTCTGTTTTCATACCGGTATCATATCAGTTATTTGTACGGCAATCATATCTACTATTAGTATCAACAAGGATGCTAATACTACCGCTGAGTTTGCGGCTTTTCCCACACTTTCCGTTCCGCGTCCGGCATTATATCCCTTGTAGCATCCCACCAGTCCGATAACTATTCCGAAAAAGAATGATTTTACTACAGCAGGTAATAAATCAATAAATCCGATGTGACTAAATGCTTGTGAGAAAAACAATACCAGCGATACATCTCCTTTTATATTAGCACCAAACCAACTGCCAATGATACCCAGTCCATCGGCATAGAGAATCAGAAGCGGAATCATCCAGGTGGCGGCCCAGACTCTGGTAACAACCAAGAAACGCATGGGATGCGTAGATGATACTTCCATAGCTTCAATCTGTTCGGTTACTTTCATGCTTCCCAGTTCGGCACCCATGCCCGAAGCTATTTTTCCGGCACAGATAAGTGCTGTTATAACCGGTCCCATTTCGCGAATCAGCGACACAGCCACCATACCGGGCAGCATGGTATCTGCACCAAACCGCACAAGCGCAGGGCGCGACTGAATGGTGAGTACAAAACCCATAATAAAACCGGTGACGGATATAAGTGGCAGCGATTTATAACCGATGGCAAAACACTGGCGAAATAATTCCTTTACTTCGAACTTGCGCGAGAAAGTTTCTTTTATAAAATGATGGATAAAGAGCAGAACATCGGCAAAATCAGTCAGAAAGTTATTTGCAATAGCTGTTTTAGCCAGGGTACCTTCGCTTAACTTTATGGTATGATGCAGCGCTAGTTGCTTTGCTTTTGAAACGGGGATGTTTATTTTCATTTCAGATTTTCATTTTGGACGTTTATTTTAGATAGTTACAAGTTCCTAGTTAGTAGTAGGTAGTTAGTAGTAGGTTGCAAATTGCTGTAAGTAAAAGTTCATGTTCTGATTAAATTTAGTTTATGCAAATTTAGGGCTTAAAAGAACCCCTGATGTTACATAATTTTGAGAACAAGTTGTAAGATTCACACATCAGATATAAATGTCATTATTCTGTTCCTTTTGCCAGATAATATAAATGGTATTCTTATTAGATTATTCAAAGCAGACTTACTTAAGTAATTGTACGAATATAATTTCCCCTTTTAGTTTTTCAACTATATTGTTTCTTCCATTTGTTAGAAAAGCTTCTTTTCTGGGAATTTGAACCAAAAAACGAAGCAAAAAAGTTCAAGTCCTTGTTAAAAGAGAGTAAAATGTATAAGTTAAGCCATGAAATAGAGTCCTTCAATTAAATGCACTACGGGTAACATTATTTAATTTCTACTACTTCTAAGTAAATGATAATTATTATTGATATGTTTTTTACCACAATAGTTCACACTAGTTTTAAATAGAAGATATAAGACTAAGAACACATAGTATTATCCCGGGTACCGGGATAATTTCAGACTAAGCAAAAGTATCGTCAGATACTTTTACTATGTGACCTAAGTCTTTTTCCCATTATTTCTATGTGTGCTATGT
>JAATGT010000343.1 GCA_015654525.1 Bacteroidales bacterium | reverse complement strand
GATATGCATGATCATGCTGCATTTGCGCGGCAGATGTGTATCGGTGAGATTCCTTATACCGGAAACTTTTTAGTTTATCTGTTAGTCAATGTGTTTTCGTTTTTCAGTGCGCAGGTAACAGCTACCGAACTTAGCTTGTGTGGTCTATTAGCTTTTGCGGGGGTGTATAAGTATTGTTTATCGAAGAAAAAAATAGTAGAAGTTATCGAAGATCGGAATCGAAAATCAGCAAGTGGCTGGTTGATTGCTATATTGGCACTAAGTATGTTGTTTGTATTTGCGATTTCCGGACCGGGCTATTTTACCGACGATTATTTTATGTATATAGGTAATTATGTCCCCAATGTCTGGCATAATTCCACTATACTGTTCTTGTTTCCTTTTGCCATATTGCTTTTTGACTTGTCGTACAAACAGTTGTTGTCTTATAGTGCAAAGCGCAATGCATGGATATTCGTTTTAATACTGCTGAACTTATTTATAAAACCCAGTTACTTTTTTGTTTTTATATGCGTATATCCTTTACTACTCTTATTCACCTACAAATTTAAAAAGGAGTTTTGGTATAGCATAATCCCTCCTATAATCGGATTCTGTGTGTTGATTTTGGAATATTGGGCTATTTATAAGATGGCTAAACCAATCCATCAAGAAGCTTCTTCTGTCGTCTTTCTTCCTTTTTATCGCAATCCGGAATTTGCCGATATAAATGCAATTCCTTTGACGATGCTCCTTTCAATCCTTTTTCCTGTTTTGTATTCATTCTTTAATCTGCCAAAACTGATTAAAAGTCATTTGTTCTGGTATGTTTTACTTTCATTTATTGTTTCGGTACTAATCTTCTTTTTCATTTCCGAATCAGGACCAAGGGCTTCGCATGGTAATTTCTATTGGCAAATTGTTATCTGTACCTGGTTTTGTTTTTTTGCATCCTTATTGGCTCTACTCAAAGATATAAAGCTGGAGGGCATAACGATAAAAAACAGCTTGTTGTTATTTGTATTCTCTATTCATGTAGTAATGGGACTGATTTATTTCATGCGACTTTTGATCACTGGGTACTATTATTGAAATACAAATTACACTAACCGATACGAATTACACGAATTACTACGTATGTACGATTTTTTTTTTCTAATTTTACGACTGAAAAGACTAATCTTACGAATTAAAATGAATTGCACGAATTAAGAAATGGCAGATTTATTGTCTAAGGATGAAAGTTATAAAATAATAGGTTCGTGTATGAGGGTTCATGCTGAATTGGGTGCGGGTTTCTTGGAATCAGTATATCAGGAGGCGCTTGAAAAACAATTTATAAAGGATAATGTTGAGTATAAAAAAGAGTACAAGCTTCGTATACAGTTTGATTCAGGACTCCTGGATAAGTATTTCAAAGCTGATTTCGTTTGTTGTGACTCGATAATAGTAGAGCTAAAAGCAACTCCATTTATATATCCTACAGATATAGCCTAAACACTAAATTATCTAAAAGCTGCTAATATAAAGTTAGGTTTACTTGTTTGTTTTGGCTCAAAAAGTCTGACATATAAGCGTATAGTACACTAAAGTATAAATTAACACGGAAGAACAAATTACACAAATTCAAGCCTAATAATCTGGCAGTTTCACTCAAAGGTAATTTGTGTAATTAGAAAGAATTCGTGAAATTCAATATTATGAGCACTGCCATAAAGTTTGAGAATATAAGTAAACAGTATCGTTTAGGATTAGTGAGTACCCAAACCCTAAGCCACGATCTTAATCGTTGGTGGAAGATGAATATTCAGGGAAAAGAAGATCCATACTTAAAGATAGGTGAAGTAAATGACCGGGCACATAAAGGTGTAAGTGATTATGTGTGGGCTCTAAAAGACATAAACTTTGAAGTACAACAAGGCGATGTGCTTGGTATTATCGGAAAAAACGGAGCCGGAAAATCGACATTACTAAAGATTCTCTCCAAAGTTACCGCACCTACTACCGGAACCATTAAAGCAGCTGGACGCATAGCTTCCTTACTGGAAGTAGGTACCGGTTTTCATCCAGAAATGACCGGACGTGAAAACATTTTTATGAATGGTGCCATTATGGGGATGACTAAAGCAGAAATAACCCGTAAGTTAGATGAAATAGTAGATTTTTCTGGTATCGAACGTTATTTGGATACTCCCGTAAAACGATATTCCAGCGGTATGACTGTACGTTTGGGTTTTGCCATAGCAGCACACCTTGAACCAGAGATACTGGTCGTAGATGAAGTACTTGCTGTCGGTGATGCTGAATTCCAAAAAAAAGCTATTGGCAAAATGCAGGATGTATCCAAAGGCGAGGGGAGAACAGTATTATTTGTGAGTCATAATATGGCAAGCATGCAACAACTTTGTTCAAAAGGTATATTGTTGGAGAATGGAAGTATAGCTATTCAATCAAGTATTGATGAAACGATAAATAAGTATTTGTCATTAAGCATATCGCAATCATACTATATTAATAATGATTTAAATAAATCAAATAAAGATGCTTATATAAAGGAAATTAGAATTCTAGACAATAATAAAAATGATAAAAATTCATTTAGTATCGATGAGTCCATTATAGTCTCTTTTAAGCTTTGCATTTTAAAAAACAAAGAAAAATTCAGTCTTTTCTGTCTGGTTCTTGATCAAAGATTGAATAGAGTTTTTGCAGCGGAATCAGAATGTATTGAAGATGAAATGTTGTTGAAAATTAATCCTAATTTTTTAGTTCGTGGTAAGTATTCATTGTGTGTTTTTGTAAATATTCCCAGGCTAAAACAAGAAGATATAGTTGAGAATACTTGTCAATTTGAAGTTATTGACAGGATGTCACATTTGATTAAACACGGAGATTATGACTATGGATCTGTATTTGGAAATTATATATGGTTAAAATGATGATTATGAAAAAACTACTAATTAAAATTTTAAAAAAAATCATTAAATTGATTGAGCATAAATCACAAAATATTGTGGAAGATCCAGGTTATTATGAATTATTTGGGCATTTTTTTTATTATCACCACAAATCAGCATTTGAAGATACGTGTCAGGAAATTTTAATGAAAGGAATTTACACTTTTAATCCTACAAGTACTAATCCGATTATTATTGATTGCGGAGCAAATATGGGGTTAAGTTTACTCTTTTTTTCAATGAATTATCCTACTGCAATAATTTATGCATTTGAACCAGATGAAACTGTGCTCGAAACTTTAGAAAAAAACATTGGAACTTATATGATGACTAATGTTGAGCTATTTAAGAAAGCCGTTTGGAATAAAAATGAAATACTTGAATTTTTCACAGATAAAGGAATGGGAGGAAGACTTGTAAATAATTATGAGAATCAAACCCCAGTAAAAGTAGAAGCAGTTCGGTTAAAAGACTTTATTGCGGATAAACATGTTGATTTCTTAAAAATGGATATTGAAGGGTCTGAATTTGTAGTAATTCAAGACTGTGAACCACTATTAAATCAAATTGATAAAATATTCATTGAATATCATAGTGTATATGATGAAGAACAAAAATTAGATGAACTTCTACTTATTTTAAAAAGAAATGGATTTAGATACCACTTGTCACAATCTTTCTCAAGAAATAAGCCTTTTGTAGATGAATATCTGGTTTGTGAAAAAATGGATTTGGCAATTAATGTTTTTGCATATAAATAAACGATAATGATTTCTTTAATTATTTGTTCTCGTAGGGCTAATGTAACTCAGCAGCTAAAAGACAATATTAATTTGACCATTGGTGTCGTATATGAATTAATTGTCATTGATAATTCCCAAAATAATTATTCGATTTTTTCTGCATATAATGAAGGGGTTAAACGAGCAAAATATCCATATTTATGTTTTATGCATGATGATATTTTTTATTATACAGATAATTGGGGCGAAAAGGTTTTGTTTCATTTTCAAGAACAAAATACTGGTTTGATAGGTGTTATTGGAAGTCATTATCTGCCAAATACAATTGCATATTGGCATGATATAATACCGTCTTATCTTTCAGGAGTTGTTCCAATACAAGATAATAAGAAATTTGAATATCTTGATTCTAAGAAATCACAAGAATCAAGTGTTGAGGTTGCAATTGTTGATGGAATGTGGTTTTGTATGCCTAAAAAAGCATTTGAGACCATCCGATTTGATGATGCCGAGTTTAATGGGTTTCATATGTACGACATGGATATATGTATGCAAGTGATGATACACTGGCATAAGCAGGTAAAAGTTGTTTTTGATATTAGCGTCGGTCATTACACCTCTGCAACAACAAATGATGTTTTTATTGAAAATCTAAATTTTTTCTATAAAAAGTGGCAAACTTTTTTACCAATACATAGAAATATAGTTTTAGATGAAAAGTTATGTAATTATATGATAAGTCGTTTGCAGCAATATTATACTCTATTTGATAAATATTGCATAGTTAATAAAAAATTTAATACTAAGTCTTATCGCTTAGGTAAAATGATATTGAATCCCTTTTTATATATTCAAAGACAGACGAAAAAACTTATCGGAAAACAAGTTGTATAATGTTGATAAAGAAAATCAAAAGACGTATTTATAATTTATTTCACCCGATACAAGGTGAATTATGGTGCTTACACAGAGTACTAAATGAAAAATCAGTATTTGATGAGAATAAAGATTTAGAAATTAGTCCTGATTATTTGGAAACTAAAATAAAGCACTATAAGGCAAATAATTTTGATTTTATATCTATTGATGATGTTTATTCCAAGCGATTATCTGAATTCAGATACTGTTGGCAAAAAAAATTTATTAATATTACTTTCGATGATGGTTTTGAGGATATATACAACAATGCCTATCCGATTTTAAAAAAATACAACATCCCATTTACGATCTATTTATCTACAGATTTCGTTGACCGAAAGCCATTGATTTGGTGGTTGGTACTTGAGCGAATAGTTCTAACAAAAGAAAATGTAGTCTTGTCTTCAGGGGTTATTTATACATGCCCTGACATTATTTCGAAAAGGAGTGTCTTTAAACAATTATGCGATTTGATATATAATGAACCAGATAATCCGGCAGATACTTTTCGCAGATTGTTCTCCAATTATGTATCTTATTTTGAAGAGAAAACGGCAAATACATTAACTTGGGAGCAAATACTAGAGATGTGTGATAGTGGATTCTGTACGATAGGTTCTCATACGGTTACACATCCTGTGTTAACAAGACAACAGGAAAATGAGGTTCGAAGAGAAATTGAAGAATCTAAGAGAATAATAGAAAAAAAACTGCAACAGGAAGTTCTGCATTTTTCCTATCCATATAGTTTCTGGAACGAACAGGTACAGGATATTGTTCTCGAAAGTGGATATAAAACAGCTGCTATGGGATATGGTGGTAGTTGTCGTTATAATAAAGATAATGTTTATAAGTTACCACGAGTATATTTGGTGGAAGAATCAACTTGATCATAGAGGCATCACTGTTGACATATTGCGAATAATCTGAAATATGAGTGCCTGAAATTATTTGATTTAGGATTGTATGTGGTTGATAAAATAGGATAAACGACTATTCCAGTTTGGCTTCTTATCAATAATAATTGTAATTTTTCTAATAATATGAAAGTATCTATTCTAATACCGCTCTATAATGCAGAGCAATATATTGCAAAGACAATTGAAAGCGCTTTGAATCAAACTTGGAAAGACAAGGAAATTATCATTGTAGATGATGGTTCAACAGATAATTCTTTTTCAATAGCAAAATCGTATGAGAGTGAGAACGTAAAGGTATATACTCAGGTAAATCGTGGTGTTTGTGCTTCTCGAAATTATGCTTTGACAAAAGCAGTTGGTGAATATATTCAATATATCGACGATGATGATATTATTGACCTGGATAAGATTGAAAAACAGATGAATTACATCTCTTCCAAGACTTTATGTAAAACCGATGTGGTTTATTGTGCTCATGTAAATTTTTTAGATGATATAAAAGATATTCTACCTTATAACGACTCACATCAAGGAAAATCGTATGATAAACCGTTAGAATTGTTTAATGATATGTTGATAGCAAGAAGCATTATATTGCCAGGTTCATATCTAATGCACAGAAGTTTAATAGAGAATATAGGTGGATGGAATGAAAAGTTACTAAATAATGAAGATGGCGAGTTTTATGCCAGAATAATGACTAAGGCTACAAGCGTTCATTATGTCCCCGGCACAAAAGTTTATTGGAGAAGTACCCCTAATAGCTTAAGCAAGCAAGTTGACACGAATTATTTGGGGTTCAAATATACAGCATGGATAACAATTGCAACAACCTTGCTAAAGAATAATGATGTAGAAGAAACAAGATATGCCTGTTCCCAACTGTTGAATGATTTTGTTGTGGAATTTCGTCCGGCTAATCAAGCATGGTTGAAGCCGCTGGAAGGTTTTATGAAAAAAAATAAAATCAAATATGATACAACGAATAAAAGCAAAGTGCATAAATTCTTAATAAATACAATTGGTTGGAGACGAACTTTATTATTGAAAGAAAAGATTAAAAATATTCAGAATCTGATTTGATTTTCAATAGAAAATTAATGTCTATTTTTGGGGATATAGATAATAAAGAAGATGCGTAGAGAATGAAAGTATTTGTGATAATAGTGACTTATAACGGAAAACAGTGGTATGACCGTTGTTTTGAAAGTTTACGTACATCGAAGTTACCGGTTCAGGTTGTGGTAATCGATAATGCTTCTTCAGACCATACTGTTGAATACATCAAGAAAAATTACCCGGAGATTATTTTGATAGAATCGGATAAGAACCTGGGTTTTGGGCAGGCTAATAATAAAGGGATGCGGTATGCGTTGGATAGTGGTGCCGATTATATTTTTTTATTGAATCAGGACGCTTGGATAGAACCTGATACCTTGAGTGGATTAGTACGTATACATCAGGCACACACTGAGTATGGAATATTGAGTCCCATACATTTGAATGCAGAAAAAGATGCTGTTGAAAAATTATTGCTAAATAGAATAGTCGATTATAAAACAACAGACTCACAGTTGATAAACGATTTGTATTTTAATAAATTGTTGGATATCTATGATACAAAATATGTGAATGCGGCTGCGTGGCTGCTTCCGCGAAAAACATTGGAAACTGTAGGTGGTTTTGATCCATTCTTTTTCCATTACGGCGAGGATGATAATTATCTGAACAGGGTGTTTTATCATCAACTCAAGGTAGGCATTTGTCCTAAGTTCCGAATTGTACATGATTGCAACGACGATCGGAAACTGTATGATGAGCGAGAAGAAGAAATTTTATTGATGATACACTATACTAATGTCAACAATACTAAGCAGCTACAAACAGAGTTACGGGTTGTATGCTGGAAGGTAATATCAAGTATATTGAAATTCAGGAGGCAACGGGCTCGAACATGTTGGCGGCAGTTTAATTTTATCCGCAAAAATAGGACTCGAATTCAATATAGCATTCAATCTAATAAAGAAGTAGGGGAAACTTGGCTGTAATGAAATAAGAATATTATGCCGAAAATACTGTTTGTTTCATCTCATCTTGATCCTTTTGCCCAAACACGTGGTGGTGATGCGCAACGAACTAATTTGTTGTTGCGGTCCTGTGCCGAATTAGGTTCGGTGGATGTTGTTGTTTTTCAAAACAATGTAATCGCTGATATACCTAATTGCAAGATAGTGTATAGCCGGGAGGTAAAACCAGTTGAATCACTCCAAAATTCAAAGTGGTACAAATGGTATCCGGTCTTGCATTTTTGGAATCCACGAACATTTTATCCCCAGGATGAGCATAAAGCAGCTATTGTAAAGAACATTGTTAGTACCAATAGTTATGATGTTATTATAACAAGATATATTCCAAAGGCAATGGAATGTGGCTTGTTGGACTATGCTGATAGGCTGGTTGTAGATGTGGATGATTTGCCTTCGGAAGAATTTTTAATTTTTGCGCGGAGTGCGAAAACTCTTTCAGGTCGAATCAGAAATTCCTTGTTATCTCAAATAGCCAAATGGAATACAAAGCAAATATTGGATAAAGTGAAATTTTCTTTTTTTGCAAATCCCAAACAGGTTTACAAACGCAATGCAGCCTATTTACCCAATATCTCCTTTTACGAACATTATGCTTGTAAAGATATAGATTTTAATCAAACATCTAAACGTCTTTTTTTTATAGGAGATTTAAGTTATTATCCTAATTATACGGGTATAAATTACTTTCTTGAACATATTTACACGCCATTGCAACAGAGAATTAATGATGTGGAATTTTGTATTGCCGGGCAAATTTCAGACTTACAACTAAAAAGAAAATGGGAAACTTATCCCCGGGTAAGCGTGTTAGGATATGTG
Organism: Bacteroidales bacterium; assembly: GCA_015654525.1. GTDB lineage: Bacteria > Bacteroidota > Bacteroidia > Bacteroidales > Paludibacteraceae > Paludibacter. The sequence goes on along the minus strand of JAATGT010000343.1, from coordinate 7,912 downwards.
GAGGATATTGTCGCAGAATATACAAACAGCAGAGTAGTAGTGATTCCGATCTATCATGGGGCTGGCACTAATATTAAATTATTGGAAGCCATGCAAATGAAGAGAGCTTGTGTGGTTTCGAGTTTTGCAACACGTGGATTTTCGTCGGTATTTAAAGATGAAGTAGATTACTGTGTTGCTACAAACGATGCAAAGTATATTGATAAACTGGAATTATTGTTAACGAATGAGGAATATAACAAGACCATTGCCCGTCAAGGATACAATAAGGTAAAAGAAAATTATTCTTATGCCACATTTTCAACAATAGTAAAACAAGCATTTAAAGACTGATTATGAATACTGAACCTTTGGTATCGCTGCTTGTTGCGAATTATAATAATGCTGAATTTATTGTAACTACGTTAGATTCTGCTATTAGCCAGACTTATTCCAATATTGAGATAGTAATACTGGATGATGCTTCTACTGATGCTTCGGTAGAGATTATTGAACAATATATTTCTGACCATCGCGATTTTAAAATTGCATTTTATAAAAGTAGTAGTAATGCCGGTTGCGGAGGTGCTAAACGTAGGTGTATTGATCTTGCCCATGGTGATTATTTTGCATTTCTGGATCCCGAAGATACAATCGAACCCGATGCTGTTGAGCTTTTGTTGAATAAACATTTATCGGGTTCCGGTTATAGCATTGTATATTGTACCCATTACCTCTGCAATGAAAAATTAGAACCTCAATCAGTTTCCGGCTGGCCGGGTAAAATACCGGAAGGACAGTCACATTTGACATCTGACGGAGGTCACATCTCTGCTTTCGCTTTATGTAAAAAATTATATTATGACAAAACACAGGGAATTGACCCAGAGTTTGTTGTTGCCGAGGATCAGGATTTGTATTTTAAGCTGGAAGAGGTGGCACCGGTTCTGTATGTAGATATCCCCCTTTATTATTATCGCAAGCACGACCATAACATATCCTGGAGCGATTCCAAGCGTTATCGTAATCTTTATTGGCAGCATAAAGCTAAAACAGCTGCTTATCAAAGACGAAAAAAGGGGAAAACTGCTGCTGTAAATCTTACTTACACTCAATTGCATCGAATAAATTTTGCTTTTTACATGCAATATGCCAAAATGTACCGTGCAAATAAACAGTATTTTAAATCTGTTATTTACAGTATAAAAGCAATTACGTATCTTTATACTTTCTTTTTGAATAAGAAATAAACTTTATAACGCATTTTACAATAGATATGCAAAAAATAATATCAAAAATAAAGAAATACAGATTGCGTAAATTTGCCTTAGGATATAATAAGCAAAAACTACAAAAGCAATTCAAAAAAAAATGTTCGAAAATAATGCTTATAAACAAGGGTTTATATGAATATGCCTATTTTGACGTTGCTTTTCTTCACAATATGCTTTCACTTATTGTAACCGCAACTTATGATGGTTATATCCCATTTGTAGAGCTGGCCGATAGGAAAGATGGTTGGACGAATTGGGATACCTTTTTTGAACAACCATTTGGACTTGATTTGTATAATGTGGGTCATAATACTGTGATTTCACAAAGAGAAATAGGGAATATCCGTGTTACTTATGAAGTACCGTTTAATGAAGAAAAACTAAAAGTGTGGCGTAAGATCTACAAAGATTATGTGGTTTTTAATGAGGAATCAAAAAGGTATTTGGATACAGAATACAATAGTTTGTTTAAAGGAAAAGGCAAAATACTTGGTGTAAAAACGCGTGGAAGTGATTTTACAATTCTCAAACCTTTTGGACATCCAATTCAACCTGCAATCCAAGACGTCATAACTCTTTGCAAAGAAAAAATAAACGAGTTTGGATATGAGTATATTTATTTGGCGTCGGAAGAAAAGCTAGTTGAGGACTTGTTCGAAGCAAATTTTCCAGGCAAAGTAATTGTCAATAAACGGGTTTATTATGATGAAATTATGAAATTGAATAATTTTCAGAATGCCTGGCAAATTCACACAAATAATGAACTTGAAATTAAAGCTAGAGGGCTTGAGTATTTATCTTCTATTTATCTTCTCTCGAAATGCAATGCGCTTATAGGTGGCAATTGTGGTGGTAGTATGGCTGCATTATTCATGAATGACGGTGGATATACGTATTGGAAATTGTTTGATCTGGGGTTGTATGGAATGAATGGTTGTTAAATTAGTAATAGGCGATAATAATGAATGACGATTCGATAAAACTATCATTTATAATTCCTTTTTATAATTCGGAAAAATATATATGTAAATGTCTGGATAACATTTATCAACAAGATATCCCTGAAAAAGAATATGAAATAATCTGTGTTAATGACTGTTCGCCTGATGGTACCAGAGAAATTGTATTGAATTATCAGAATACGCATAAAAATCTGAAACTTCTTGAGCATTATACAAATAAACGGCAGGGCGAAGCCCGAAATACAGGTCTTCGTGCTGCACAAGGAAAATATGTATGGTTTATCGACCCCGATGATTATATTGAAGAAAATTGCCTAAAAGAGCTAATAGAAATAGCTGAAAATGAAAATTTAGATATTCTGAATTTTTGGCTTTATCGGGATTTTGATGGACAAGCAACACCACTAGAATCTTTTGCGGAGAATTCAGAAGTAATGCCGGGTGCGAATTGGTTGTCTGGACTTAAAAAAAATTTTGATGAAAATGGATATTGCTGGAGTAAAATATGTAGAACAGAGTTTTTGATAAAAAATCAGTTGTTTTTCGCAGATAGATGGTTGTATGACGATCAATCATTCTGTTTGTTTGCTGTGTACAAAGCAAACAAATTTAAGCATATAGATAGAAATATCTACTATTATAGATGTAATCCAGATTCAACTCTCAATGGAAGGTTTAAGTTAGTGCATTTTGTTTCTTCAATAGAGTGTGGAACTGATTATTTGAATTTTTACAATGAAATAAAAGAAACTGATACTTTATTTGCAGAAAAAGTAAAGATGGGTGGTTTGTGGAAAATTAATTTTGGATGTAAAGAAATACCATATCTTTCGCAAGCTTTCAGAATAAAACTTATTCAGTCTTTAATGCCACATCTCCTATTAATCAGAGAAAGTGGTTATTTCAAAGGTTTTGCAATGTATTACTTTCGATATTTTTCATTTTTTAATGGCATTTTCTTTTTACTCAGTCCACTTTTAAGATACTTAAGGGAAATTAAAAGAAATTTGAAAAGATACAAGATAAAAGGAAGTTAGAAAAATTGGATATTGGAATTGGTTTTTATATTATGACTCTTTTCCATTTTTTTGCAGGATGATACAGTATACTTATAGGTGTATCAATTTTATTTAAGTATATGTCATTCATAAATATGGTATTAAAATGAAAGAAAGCAAAGCTTATGTTACATTATTGGGAAGTCAGAACTATTTACTTGGACTTTTAGCTTTGTATGAGAGTTGGTTGAAAACCAAATCATCCTACCCTTTTTACGCTATCTTATCATCCAAAATAGATAAAAGAACAGAGAATTATATTCAGGATATAGGCATAAATATAATTAGAGAGGATATTGAGATTAGTATACCCGGAAATGTATTAGAAGCTAATAAGAATTTTTCTGTTGAAAGATGGAGTAATACTTTGTTGAAACTGAAAATATTTGATTTGACGCAATTCACAAAAATTGTTTTTTTAGATTCAGACATGATGGTATTACGAAATTTGGATCATTTGTTTGAATTTCCTCATATGAGCGCGACCAATTCAGGAGCTTTGTATCCTGGTAATGAAGATTGGAAAGAACTGAATTCCGGGTTGATGATAATAGTTCCAGAAGTTGGTCTGTATGAAAAAATATCTTCATTGTTGGATACCGTTGCTTCTCGAAAAGTACATTTTGGAGATCAAAATCTGATTAACGAATATTATTCAGATTGGTATTCAAGAAAAGAACTGTATATACCAGAAGTGTACAACGTTTTCTCTAATTATCTGAATTATTATCTCACAGACTTAGGTTTACAGTATAAAGGAAATGATAATTCTTCTGTGGCAGTCATTCATTTTATTGGTTATCCAAAGCCATGGATGTATAAAGACAATCTATTATTATATCTGTATAGGAGTTTAAAGTATTTCTTGTTTGGAATAACCGGTTTAAGGAAGGCAGACTATTTAAAACTTAAATACAAAATGATGATAACAAAATGTAAACATGATATCAATGGGCTAAATTTCAAATCGATATAAGTACATGTTTTTTTCTATCATCATCCCCGTTTACAATGTTGAGCAATACCTGCAGGATTGTCTCAATTCTGTTGTTGCACAAAGTTATCCAGATTATGAGGTTATTTGTGTGAACGATGGCTCTACCGATGGAAGTTTGGTGTTACTCGAAGAGTATCAACAAAAATATCCTCAGATTACGATTCTTTCTCAGCTGAATGCCGGATTGAGTGCTGCACGCAATGCCGGTATAAAGGCTGCTAAAGGCGATTATTTGTTTTTTCTGGATAGTGATGACTGGATTGAATCAAATGCTCTGGAAATATTGGCACAAAAGCAAGCAGGCGAAGACCTGATTTGCTTTAATGGGCGTCGGTTTTTCGAAGATGGAAGAGTAGAAGAGCCGGATGCCGGTATAACCGACACAAATCTTTCGGGTTGGGAGTATTATAATAAATATGCTTTAGTCTCTCGGAAATTTCATTTTGTTTGTTCGGTGTTGCGGCTTTATCGACGGGAATATCTGCTGAAAAACAACCTGTTCTTTGAAGAAGGTATTTATCACGAAGATAATCTCTTTACGCCTTTTGCCTGCTATTATGCACAAATGCTTAAAGTTATACCTGATTGTCTGTATATTTATCGGATTCGGCAGGGGAGCATAACTCAAACTGTCAATGTGCAACGACTTTATGATATGGTTACTGTAGCTAATAAGCTGTCTGCTTTCTTCATTTCCATTAGCGGTATAGATAAAACTCAACTTTACAGAGAAATCGCTGGTGAATATTTCGGAGTATACACGCCGAAGAATCTAAAATTGTTCGGAAATCAGGATGCCGCTATCAAGAAACTGATTAATTGGGAGAGTTTTAAAGAGCTAAGTATTTATCCTCGACACAGGCGAATTTATATACTATTATCCCTTTCTCCACATTTATTCAGGGTGTATATTTTACTCGAAAAAGGAATGAAATTATTGTTTAAAGGCTAACTGTAGTTTGTTATTTAATAAACTGCCTTTACTCTCTTTCATTATATTTTTATGAAAGAGAATTCTACCCACATGCCTGATCTGAACGGATTACGAGCTATAGCCGCTCTATCTGTTGTCATTGCTCATGTTTCACTTAAAGGAATTGCGGATTTTGGACTTCCATATTTGTCTGATTTGCCAATGGCAGGTTATGTGGTTACTATTTTTTTTCTGATCGGTTTTAACATGCGGTCGATACCGGCACTTAGTCAGGAATTTATCGCTTTTGCTTCGCTAAGTATAATAATGGGACAGATTACTATAAACCGTAGAGTTGTCAATCTGGAAAATGTATTTTTTGATTATGTAGGCAAAATATCGTATGGCATATATGTTATCCATCTACTTATTATTTTTCTTTTATCAATAGTTTATAGAGATGTAAATATAGCTCCTGTGCTGAAATATGGATTAGTCTATTCATCTGTTGTTATCCTTACTTTAATGATTGCCTGGTTGTCATATACTTATTTCGAAAAGCTATTTCTAAAATTTAAAACCAGGTTTGCTGTTGTGAACAGTTCTAATTCAATGTCGCAATTTTCCTGAAAAATTTCCCCGTATTTTTCCGATTCCAACCTAAAATCCCCGTTTTTATCAATTTGACAATGAATTTATGTTCAATTTGATAAAAATCGGTTGCAGCTATTTGACTAATTTTGCTGCGGATTTTTCAATCAGGGCTGCGTATTCGTTCCAACGAACCTCGAAAACAACGATCCCGGTTCGCATAGCATAAGGGTGATCCGAAATGAAAGGTATCGTAGCTAAGATGAAGGGAGAATGATCTCCGGTTGGGTCGGCCTCACCCACGATAAACTACAGATTTTGGGACAGTCTCCCTGGGATCGGTGTGACAAGCTAGGAATTAGTTGTGGCGAGGTCGGAATTGATCGAGACAAGGTCGGAATTGAGTGTAACGTGGTCGGAATTGATCGCAATGTGGTCGGGATTGATTGTAACGTAGTCGGGATTGATTGTAACGTGGTCGGGATTCATTGTAATGTGGTCGGAATTGATCGTAATATGGTCAGAATTGAGTGTAACGTAGTCGGAGTTGACGTTGTAGGGTAGGGGTGATGCTTTCTGGATTATGCGCTATTTTTGGTTTTTTGTTTTGCCAAAAATCAATATTCAGAGAGTATAGTTGCACTATTGAATAGCCTGTTCTCTGAAATGCACATCCGGATATTTTTTGTACTTGTAACTATTCCCTCGTAACTTATGACTTGTATTTTATAACTAATTATCTCATAAATAAAATCTTGTAACTATTATCTTGTAACTTTTTAAAATTTTGTATTATGAATAGAAGAGAAATTAACATGTTGAGTATGATTTATGCTCTATTGAAGTTTTTACGCGACAATTTGTCGATGTTTGCCGACAAACCTGCTATTTTAGAGATTATAACTCAGCTGGAGGCTTATGCTGTTGAAATTGAAGCGCTGGAGAAAATACGGGATGTAACTACGGAATCGGATTACGCCATCAAGAAAAAATCCCGTGCCGATGTAACCCAAAAAGGACTCAAAGTGGCTGCCGGTTTAGCTGCCCATGCTGCAAAAGTAAAGGATGTGAAACTGAAATTGTTAGCTGAAGTGTCCGAGAATATATTCAAAAATATGCGTGATGCTGATTTTGTCACCTACATCGGTAGCATTTATGATGCTGCCATAACGCTGGTTACCGAATTGCTTGTCTGGGGTGTTTCGAAGGAAGACATTGATTACTTGGGTGAAAATTCCATCACTTATAAAGAACGTACACCCGCCATTCGCAATATCCAGGTGAGATCCAAACAGGCCAAAGCCGACATGAAATTGAAGTTTGACGAATCGATGGATCTGATTCGGGATTCTTTAGACCCCATGATGTTACCTTTTAAACAGCTCAATCCATCATTTTATAGTCAGTACCTCAGTGTCCGTACCATTATTCATTATCCGGGTACCCATCCCGGCAAGGAAGAGGAGGATAAAGAGACTTCCACAGAAACTTCCAAATGATAGCCGGAACTTATAAAACAAACCCCACGAATCGATCAATTCTATTCGTGGGGTTTTGTATTGCTCGTCTGTTGGCCATTAATTGCCAACTATTTATTTCCCATTTAAGAAAGCGCCTGTACAAAATCGTTATACAAATCGCTCACATCTTCCAGTCCTACCGAAATGCGGATAGTTTTGTCGGAGATGTTCATTTCCTTGCGAACTTCAGCTGAGAATGTTCCGAAAATGGTACTGGCGGGATGAATAGCCAATGTTTTATTGTCGAATAGATTGGTAGCGCGTCGTACTACCTTTAGTTTGTTCATAAAGTTGTAACAGGCTTCGCGCGATGTCAGGTCGAAGGTAAACATAGCTCCGGGACGGTTACCAAACTGGTTTTTGCTCAGGCTATGATATTTGTTTGTGGGCAGACCGGTGTAGTTCACCGATTCAACTTCGGGCAACGCCTCCAGTTTCTCTACCAGCTTTTGGCAGGTGTCTGTGGCGCGGTCATAGCGTACGGTCATGGTTTCCAGTCCCAGGGTTTGCATGTAAGCTACCTGTGGAGTCATATAGGCACCCAGATTCCGATGAATTTCTTTGCGGAGCTTAGCTGTAAAGGCAGCTGCACCGAATTCTTTAGCCATGGTGTGTAGT
>JAATGT010000342.1 GCA_015654525.1 Bacteroidales bacterium | reverse complement strand
ACCCTGGCTTGATTGGCAGCTTTAGAAGCTTCGTCTATGGCTTTCTGAATGGCCTTAGTGTCCAAAGTTTTACCATCGCCAACAGCCCCGTATTTAAGCACATTAAAGATTTGTCCTTTTTCATTATGTGCTATTGCCTTTAAACTTAAAGGAGAATAACCAAGCAAAAGCGCAAAAATCACCATCCTGAAAAAACAGGTTTGCCCTTGCGGGCTTATATTGGAATATTGATTCAAATTCATATCATTATTTTTCACTGAGTCAGAACAAAGGCTGTTGAATTTTTATTCTTACAGGTCCGAGCAAGCCGCTTGGTACAGGCTTCCACGAACTGTAATCACTCTTTTTATAATTTCTATCTACCATATTTATTTCTTTGAACATGCGCCATGGCACTTTACGGCGATCCAAATCGGCAATGGCATTGGCCGGCAGATTGGTCACTTCTATTTGAATGGAGTTCTGTCCTTTTTTCAGAAACCGACCGATCTTACATTCGAAAGGAACCGACCAAAGAGTTGCGACTAGCTGTCCGTTCACTATCACACAGGCACTTTCGCGCACATCGCCTAAGTCCAATACACATTCGTCGGGCACTGAATGGTCCAGACTAAACGTGGTTTGATAAATGCCTGTTCCACGGTTTATTTTGGCATCGGGGATATTCAATTCGGTCCATGAACCTAATTGACTTAATTCAAATATGCCATCTATCTTAGGCTCATTTTGTTCGAAATGAAGTTTCCAGTTATTTTTCAGTTCAACTATCTGACTGGCAGGGCGCAAATAGTTCCAGTCTGGAGCATGTACATCTGTTTGGCTAAACGTTTTCAAAATCAAGGACTGTCCGGACTGAAGTTGCAGATATACCTGCGTATGTCCGCGATTGGTTCTTACTTTAGCTTTGCCACTCTCGCCCGTAAGCGGATCGAAAATCATAGCCGATTTTGCCGGAACGGTAAGCGTTACCCAGCTGTCTATATCTTTGTTTTGCAAACAGCTGATAAAATAATGGTACCCATCAGCATTAGAACGACGAATGGCGCTCAGACCATATCCGGTTTTCATTTCTTCCGGCTCTTTCCCTATCGCTTTCAGTGTATTCTGCAAATCGGACCCGGTAATAATTGCACCGGCTTTTAAAGCTTTCACCGCAGTTTTGCCGAAATCGGTTTTTACATCTAGCTTTTTAAGAAGGCTTTTAAGTTCGTTTCTTCTCGATTTTAGTTGATTAAGTCCGGGCACATCATCAGGATAATTATCCAGAAAAACCACTCTGGCTCCTTGCTCTACCAACGCAATAAGGTGAGCAAGCACATCAACCGGCATTTTATGAACGGCCGGAAGAATCAATGCTTCGTAACTGCTTCCGCCGGCAGTAACCAGCTTGCCATCTACACATTTTGTTGAACGAATAAACTGATCGGAAATATAATCCAGGTCGTAACCGCTTTTGTAAATAGACTGAACAGTGCGAATAAACCTCGGCATACGAACATCCATTTTGTGAATGTCAAACAGCAACAATCGTTCGCCCGGATCGTTCCACACATCGTAAACCGGTAAATAAATCAAGAAATCATTGTCCGGCTTACCCATTTGAAGAAAGGACTGGCAACGGGTAATGTACGAAAACAAGGCCGGAGCATCGCGCCAGATGGTATTTGTAGGGGACATATCCACCGAAGCATAAAACTTCCAACCCGGCCATGCTGCATTTTTTGGCGAATAGGGTGTTCCCTGAAAATAGCTGTGATTCACTCCCGAGACGAACAATAAATCCAGATCGGGCTTGCATTGCGACAACGATGTGCGGAAATGCTCGGTGAGCCAGGTAAATGTTTCGGACGAAGTATAGGGTTTACCCGCAATATGCGCCGCCGAAGATGCATACTTAAGCATGGATATGTCGGAGAAATTTTTGATTGTAAGCGAATCTTTGCGCAAACCTTTAATGCCAAAATCCGAAAGTCCGAAACCTTCGCATTCGGGCACATCCACTGTGGCATATAAATTAATCAGATTGCCCGGAGAACCATGTGCCTGATTGCGGGTTTTGCTGCCGTGAGAATGCGCCCAGTCGGTCCATTGCTTTGTAAAGTTTTCGAGCAAAAGCTCCGATAAAGTTTCGCGATAATCCGAAACCAGTCGTGCAGTCTCGTCGGTACGCTGATCCGATAAAAATGCCGGCAGATGCTCTTCCAGTTTATAACCACGACGGTTATAGAACTGTTCGAAGAAATCCTCTGTCCAGTCAGCACCATATACCTCGTACGAATCATTAAAGAAATTGTGCGGATAGGCTGTCCGGCTTTCGGTAAATGCTGTTTCAAACCGACTCAGGTAATTGTTCACAGCCCGTTTTGAGAAATGATCCATCACAAAGCCTTCGCCACCCGGTGCAGCACGTTTTACTTTTTGCCCCGTTTTTCCGCAAAATGCAGCAATAATTGTCCACTCGCCTTTGGGACAGTGCCACACCAGTTTCCCGGTCCGGTCTACTTTTGAATTTAAATCTACAGATTCGCCTTTTGCTCCGAATGCAATTACTCTAAGCAATTTAGCTTTACCTGACTGATCTTTGTCTTCGGGAGTAATAAGACCGGAGAAAAGCTGTCGCCCATGTAACTTGTAGGTGCTGGTTAGCAGTTTCGACGCAGCATCGTCAATGCTCACATCGGGGCCGCCAAACGGCCATCCGGTACCTGTGTTCATATCGGTTTGCATGCCGTTTCGGCTGGTTTCTGCCAGGATATGCTGAAGCATAGCCATCCATTGAGGAGACAAAAATTGAATATCGTTAGCCTCATTTTTTTGAACACCGTAAACAGGGGTAATTTCCACCGTTCCCATGCCGGCCCTGGCATATTCATCCAGGTTGTAAGTGAGATTAACCTTATCAACGGCACTACCCAACCACCACCAACGCGTGGCAGGGCGCATTTCTACATTCACCTCGGGCCACACAGTAGATTGAGCCTTAATAAGTAAAGAAAATACAAACAGAATTAAAAGTAAATATAGCTTTCTCATAGTTTTTCAATAATTTGAAATTACTCTAGAATATTCAACGCATTATCTAAAATCAAACCACAATTTCATACTAATTCCTTCATCTCCCTTTTTGATTCGGATCATTCCCGGTTGACTTTGCGGTCCTAGCTGAGAGATTGGTTTAAAATCTCGAATTCCTGGAATTTCATATAAAAACGAAATATCCCCTGCCGGAAACTTAGGCATGGTATTTACTCCGTCTTGTCGGCCTTTAGGCTCTTCGGGCGTAAACAGGCGAAAGAAAACTCCTTCACTTTCGCTGTAAATACTGAAAGTCGACTCTTTGGTAAACAAGCTGGCCCAATATAAATTGGCATAATAGCCTTTAAATTCAGGATAAATGAGGTTTTCAAAGCTTTCGCCCGTAATCGTATTGTTGTATTTTTTGTCCCAAAGTCCGTAATTTGTTCCGGGAATACGGTTTTTCCAAACACGATACGGTCCGCGTCCAAACCATTTTACGGCTTGTACATTCGATTCGGGGTACGAAAAAGTCAATCCGAAATTAGTAATATTCTCTTCCATAAACGAATCGTCAAATCCACCGCCTCCGACCGGACGATCCAACATCAACGCACTCATGTGTAATAAGCCGCTCGGAGTCATTTCCCAACGAATAGAATCTATTCCACCCAGATAATAACATGTAAGCACAACATTATCGCCTTCCTGTCGGATTTTCGACTCTTTCAACCGAGTTTTCATTCCTACGGCTACAGGGCCATTGACCAATGAAATATTACCTGTTTTGTTTTTCACTTCATTAATCAATCCCGATTTCAGATTAAACTTCACCGAAATGTCTTTAGCCGAAAGTGTCAACACACTATCTTGTTCGGCATAGCTGGCTTTCCCACTTTGATCCACAGCTTTAAGTTCCTTTTGCGTATATTTTCGGGCCAACTCAACAGGCCACGTCCAGTTACAGATTGATTTCCCGTCGGCATCATACGCTTCCAATTCCAATACATCGGCCTGGAAAAACTTATCAGAAACGGACATTTGGGCTTTAGCAGCTTCACCCGGTTTCAAGTTGGGCAAGGTCACTGTGCCCTCTTCCAACAATTGTTTTGTGGCATTTTTTAAGGGCGAACCAATTGAATACAACCGGTAACGCATTTTACACAGGTCGAAACTTGTATAGAGATAATGGTTTGAAACAGTTATTTCGCCGTTGAACGAAGGAGTGATCATCATCTTTTTTACTTGCACGGGCGACCATACTTCGCGAACGGTATAAAAACTTCCCTCTTTTTCGCGATACGGACCCACTATACCATCGGGGGCATTGAAACCATCTGAATCGAGTATGCCGTTTTTATCCGACCGTTTCACAGCTTCATCCACATAAGCCCACATAAAACCTCCGGCAAAAAGCGGACTGTCGGTGTATTTATTCCAAAAATCTTCCAATCCGGCACCTAGTCCCTGATCGTACAATCCGTGCATAAACTCGGTAGGCATAAACACATTGTAACCATTTGTAAAGCGTGCAATACCTGTGAGGTAAGCAGGATAATGGTGCGCATCAATTCCGTCGAAATCGGCCCACGGATGAATAACGTGGCGTTTTTGCGGGT
>JAATGT010000022.1 GCA_015654525.1 Bacteroidales bacterium | reverse complement strand
CAGCACCGTGCTGCCCTGTTGCTTTTCGGATCATTGTGGTGAATTATCAGCTTCGGGCCGTCCCATGAAAGAACAGCAGCGAAAATCAGCTAATGATTGTCCGCCATTCTCCACCTGTTCGCTGCTCGGCACGTTTATCATCGAGCATTTTTACACAAAGGTTTCTCATGTTGAAAAAGAAATCGTTGTTGCTTATGGCGAACAGCCAAATGTAAGTCTCCCTTCTTATTCTTATTGCCTCTTTCAACCACCACGCTGCAGTTAATTATTTCAGCTAACAGAATTAATTAACCAAGTCATTTATTTCATGAAAAAAATTCTCATACTCGCCATGATGGTGTGCGGTACCTCCGTAGCCATTGCGCAGCAATCATTTCAACTTCAATTAAAAAATTCAGAAGATAAAACAATACCAGCCGGTGCAAGCGCCACCATCGTTTCTCTCAACAAAACTGTTATGGCAGATAGTTCCGGCGTTGTAACATTTATCAATTTGCCCGAAGGCAAGTACCTGGTAAAAATCACTCATGCCGGTTTGCAGGAACAAGAAGTGTTGGTAACATTGCCGGTGTTATCGAATGAACCGATTGAAGTTTTACTGGCGCCGGAAGATGAAGAGGAAGTGATCGTTTCGGCCACCCGGACAAGTCGTTCCATTGCAGATATTCCCACACGGGTAGAAACGATTTCCGGCGAAGAGCTTGCCGAAAAGGGAAATATGAAACCCGGCGAGATCCGCATGTTGCTCAACGAAACAACCGGCATCCAGGCGCAACAGACCTCGGCCACATCCAATAATTCGTCCATCAGGATACAGGGTCTTGATGGACGGTATACGCAAATATTAAAAGATGGATTTCCGCTATACGCGGGCTTTTCGGGTGGATTGAGCCTGATGCAGGTGACACCGCTGGACCTCAAACAGGTGGAAGTGATCAAAGGATCGTCCTCCACGTTATATGGCGGCGGCGCAATTGCAGGATTGATCAACCTCGTGTCAAAAGTGCCGGTGGCAAAGAAAGAAATCAGTTTTCTTGCGAATGGCACTTCTGCCGGCGGACTTGATCTGAGTGCATTTTACAGTGAAAAATTTAAAAAGATCGGCATGACCGTATTCGGTTCACGCAACAGCAGCCGACCCTATGATCCGGCTGACATCGGCCTTACCGCCATTCCGGAATTTACACGTTATAGCATCAACCCGAGATTGTTTGTTTATGGAGAGAAAACTACGGCAAATATCGGCGTCAATTATATCACGGAAAAAAGAACCGGCGGAAGCATGGACTATATCAAACACGGAGCGCCTGGCTATTTTGAAAAAAATAATACCGATCGTTTTACCACACAGCTGGACATTCTTCATCATTTGAGCGAAAACAGCGTGCTCAATTTCAAGACAAGTTTTTCTGATTTCAGGCGCACCATCAATATCCCTAATTATATGTTTGAAGGAAAGCAACGTTCGTCTTATTCCGAAATAAATTATTCCATGAATCAAAAAAAACTGTTCTGGATAGCGGGTGCTAATTTTCTTACGGACATTTTCAAGGAAACACCGCACGTCGCTGCCATGCTCAGGAATTATGATTACAAAACGGCAGGCGCTTTCGTTCAGAATACATGGAACCCGTCACCTGGATTCTCTTTGGAAACGGGATTGCGCAGCGACTATACCAAACAATATGGATTTTCCCTGTTGCCTCGCATTTCAGCAATGATAAAAGCTTCGCCGAAGCTCACACTGCGGCTGGGCGGCGGACTGGGTTACAAAACACCGACCGTTTTTACAGAAGATGCAGAGAAGGATCATTTCAGAAACATCCTCCCGATCAATGATCAGGTAGTAGAAAATGAACGTTCTGCCGGTGGTAATTTCGACATCAATTTTCGTACAAGGATCGGCGGGGTTGCGATTGCAATAAATCAGCTTTTCTTTTATACGCAACTTAAAAAGCCGTTAGTATTAACTCCCACTTCCGGCGGACAATCGGCCTTTGTGAATGCGGAGGGTCACATCGATACGCGTGGCTGGGAAACAAATCTGCGGTTTACTTACCAAGACTTCAAGCTTTTTGTGGGTTATACTTATGCGGACGTAAACACGCACTACAACGGTAACAAAAGCTGGTTCCCGCTTACGGCGCGTCACCGGTTAAACAACGTGTTGATTTACGAAATAGAACACAGGTTCAAGATCGGACTGGAAGCTTATTATTTCAGTCCGCAGAAATTGAACGACAATGCACGTGGAAAATCATACTGGCTCACCGGTGCGATGGCGGAAAAACTGTGGAAGAAATTTTCGTTGTTCGTGAACTTCGAAAATATTTTCGATACACGACAAACGAAGTTTGATACGATCTATACCGGCAATATCGGTAGTCCTGTATTCCGCGATATTTATGCACCAGTGGACGGGTTTGTAGTAAATGGCGGATTGAAGATCAGACTTTAGCATTGGGGGTTAAGCTAAACATGGCGGTTTATTCAAAAATTCGTTGGCACTAAAACCGGCCAGCTTTATTCTGTTTTCCATCTGCTAAAAACTATATTTTCGCCCACACCCAACACTATCAAACCTTACGAAATGCCTTTAAAGCTGCTGCGGGCCTGTCAACGGCGGGCCGGAAGGCATTTATTACACTTCCCGGTTAGCAAAAAATTAGAATCTGTTTTTGTAAACCCATCCGGAAGAGAAATGTTCGGGGCCTTCAATGGAAGACAAAATATTTTACAACACGTGGAACACTGAAAGTGGTAATTATTCTTATTCGTTAACTGCGAAATTTTAGTATGAATTTTCAGCTGGTCGCCCACCCCGTAAAAGATCTTATTCCTGCTATCGACAATTTTGTAAAGAAGGTCTGCAGCGCAGAATGCTATAAGGGTTCTGTATAGCGTGGTGCGGTTTATGAAGTCGGGGGTCATTTTTAATATCTTATTCAACTCAATAAATGGCTGGTCATTTTCTAAAAAGAACTGGATGATGGCAATTCGTGCCGCTGTAATACCGAGACTGTTCATTTTTAAAATATCAATGCAATACTCCTGATCCATACAAAAGCGCTTTGTACAAATTTAATAAATGAAACTCTGTTGCAAATATTTTTTGAAACAATGTTTCAAAAAAACACGGGCTGCTTTCCCGGACTGGTTAGATTTACTTTAAAATTAAATGCTATGAAACAATTTCTAACCATTACGCTTCTGCTGTCAATTATCGCGGGCTGCTCAAAAAACGCACCCGAGGCCACGATCGCGGAAGAACCAGTAAAAACTGTTCAGATTGCCGAAGTTCCACTAGTTGCGGCATTTTCCATCGTAGATAAAGATGAGGTAAAGGAGGGGTTTGTGGCTTCTTTTCAAAATACCTCTACCGGTGCCGTGAGTTATAAATGGGATTTTGGTACGGGCGACGTTTCTGAACAACGAAATCCTACCTATATTTTTTCAGGTTGTGGACCAAAAACGGTAATTCTGACCGTTATTGACGCAAAAGGCAACGAGCAAACATTTTCAGTGCAACTGGAAGTGCACTGTACAGGGAAGCATGTGCCGACCGACGGCTAATTGAACAACGTAAACTAAATAAAAAAGATATGAATAGAATATTATTGATATTGAGCATAGGTGCTGCCGGACTTATCAGCTGCGGTAAAAATGAAAATATTGCCACCGCTGATTCCGGGGGTTTGTCTGAAACAGTTACTCCCGTAACACCGTCCGTACCCCCTCCTGCAGGATTTTCTGTCGGCTTCAGGATTGATGATTCTGCCACTGTAAAAGAAGGAACCGGTGTTCAATTCAGAAATTTATCAACGGGGGCTGTAAGCTATAAATGGGATTTTGGCAATGGACAAACGCTAAAAGAAAAGGATCCACTGTATACCTACCCGGCATGCGGCACTTACCAGGTGAAATTATCGTCCTTTGATGCTAATGGTGTAGAAAAAGTGGCAACACAGGAAGTGGTTATCAACTGCATTTTCACCACCAATGGAAAGCACAGTGAACACGATCCCTTGTTTTAACAGTCACTTGCTATAAGCTAAAAATGCCCGGCAGATTGCCGGGCATTTTTTTTCTAAATAAAAAAACCCGCTCCTTTGGGAACGGGCAATTTTAAAGCGCTGTAGGGGAAGGGGTTGAATTGGTGAACAATTATAAACATCTGTAAATATTTGCGGGTGTCTAAAATTCAATTTACAGGATACTTTAGTTAATAATGTTCGTGTTTGTTTGCCTTTGCCTATATTGCGGGCAACTAAAAAGACAACTTTTATATAAAATAGCGATATATTTAAAAATATTTGAAACTGGATTTATTACCAATTCATATTTTTTTAACATTAAACATATACGACATACTTCTTTGGTATGTTGCTACGCAATCCACAATATCAATTAAAGCATGGCGGCCTCTGATCAAATAAAAAGTTTAATCAAATCTTTTGGAGAAAGTGATGAAGATCGTTTCTTTGCTTCTGCAATGCAGATTGCTGCTTCGGAAGCTCGGCGGGGGCATAATAACATCGCTCAAGAATTGAAATCTTTAATTGAAACCGCACGAAAGAGTAGATCAAATCTTCAATTCGATCAAGGTAAAATTGTAAATATGCCTCCGTCGAGGAGGGAACTAAATGAACTTGTTGAAGTATTTCAACCAAGAATTAGCTTGTCGAACATGGTCTTGGAAAAAAGCATTCTTAATAAGCTTTCAAAATTGATAAGCGAACAGAAAAAATGGGAATTACTGCGTCATCATAATCTTTTTCCCATACGAAAATTACTACTCATTGGCGCCCCCGGAACTGGAAAAACAATGACAGCGCATGCTATTGCTGGTGAATTAGACATCCCGGTGTTTGTTATACGGTTAGATGGAATACTGTCAAAATACATGGGTGAGTCTATAGCTAAGCTTCGTTTAATTTTCGATATGATGCCTAGCCAAAGGGCTGTATACCTTTTCGATGAATTCGATTCAATTGGGTCGCACAGAAATCAGGGTCATGATGTTGGCGAAATAAAAAGAATATTGAATAGCTTTTTGGTAAATATTGAGAAGGATATTAGTAACAGTATTATTATCGCCGCAACGAATCTTCCAGAATCGCTTGATGTCGCATTATTTAGAAGATTTGATGATGTAATAAAATACCCTTTGCCTATAGAATCTGAGATTATTGTTGCAATTAAAAAGTATACTCAGTCATATTCATTCGATACACGGATAAATTATAAAACAATTGCGAAAGGTGCAAAAGGCTTAAACTTTTCAGATATAGCAAAGGCTTGCGAGACAGTTGTCAAAGAAAAAATTTTATCTGGGTCACAGAAATTAAATACATCTTTACTGATTGATACCCTTAATAGTAAAAAATCTTAATGCCCGAAAAGTTATCCCACTTAAAAATTGATCCGTTTTTTAGTACAAAAGATTATGTATATCCGAAGCAAGGCGGAGGTGGCGATTTTCCATTGGTTGATCGCGACAGAGTCACGCATGGAAATAAAATAATTCAAGAATTAAATGACATCGGAGAGCAGTTCAGACTAAACAAAGCTAAAGAATTGCCTGAAGATCTTGTTCGGAGCAATTCAGTTTATGTAGAATTTTTTTCAGAGTGGAATTTTGATTTGAAAGTTGATAGTCTTCATCAAGATTTGGATGAGCCAAACTACCAAGTGCTAAATGTAAAAAAAGAACTTACAAGCCCAGTAGAGGATGCCCAATACCGATATAGAGTTGTTGTTATGATGAGGGAAGGGGCGGTCAGTATTTTTTTAAAAAAAGCAGCGGAATACCTTGTTAAAAATACAAAGAACAAAGTAGGCATAGATACTGGTTTACCATCACACCGAGCCTTAATTAATAATATCCAAGAAATCAAACTTGCTACTTTACAATCATTTTGGAGTGATGAACCGGAAGTTCCTTTTCCTGCCACTGAAGAACAAATTTGGTGGGAAGTATGGTTTAGAAGAACTGGTAATGATATGGACCAACTAGATGAAGTAGTTCAGAATCTTGGAGCAGTTGGAGCGCAGATAGGAGATCAAAGCCTTGTATTTCCCGAACATGTTGTAAAATTGGTTAAAGCAACCGCTACCCAACTTTCAACTTCTTTAATTTTATTGGATAATCTTGCTGAGTTACGGAAGCCTCAACAACTAAATGACTTCATAACAAGTAAAAATATTGATATAGCAAGCAAGGCGGAATGGGTAAATGATTTGTTCGGGCGCGCAGAGTTTTTATATGATAAAAATAGCGTTGTTATATGTTTATTAGATAGTGGCGTAAATAATAAACATCCATTATTAATTAATGCCTTGCCGGATGAGAGGTTGTATTCGTATAAGACAGCTTGGGGAACACAAGATGGTTGGGATGATGGAGGTCATGGTACGGGAATGGCTGGTTTGGCTCTTTATGGAGATTTAACAGAAGCGCTGGCTTCACAAGAAAAAATCAAAATCTATCATGGATTGGAATCATTCAAAATTGTCAGTCCAAATGACCCAAGTGATCCTGCGCTTTATGGAGCTATCACAAGATTTGCTTGTTATTCACCTGTAACAGATTTCCCGAACAATTCTAGAATATATTGCTTAGCAATCACAGATAAAAGTTTAGCATTTAGAGGAAGACCGTCTGCTTGGTCCGCAACAATAGATAAAATAGCCTTTAGTAATAGCCTCGAAGATCCGCAATTATTTATCGTCAGCGGCGGTAATGTCAACTACATGTTGCCTCAGTTTAACTCCACTCATTATCCAGCGAATAATCTCCTAGAATCTATTCACGATCCAAGTCAAAGCTATAACGCATTGACTGTTGGATCTTATACGAGAATGGATAGAATTGATCAACATGTTTTTCCGGGAGCAATACCGTTAGCGGCGAACGGCGACATTTCCCCTTCAAATTCAACCTCATTAATATGGGAAAATCAGTGGCCAATAAAACCAGATATCGTAATGGAAGGAGGTAATTTAGCTGTTAGAGGCACAGCAATCGGCGATAATGTTCCAACTCTTAAACCTCTGTCATTAGATAAAGATTTTACAAACTATCTTTTATCACCCTTTGGAGATACCAGCGGGGCTGCTGCTTTGGCTTCAAAATTAGCGGCAGAACTTAAAACAGTCAACCCAGATTTTTGGCCAGAAACGATTAAAGCATTAATAGTTCATTCGGCAGAATGGACTTCAGCTATGTTAAATGGTCTAGACTTTAGCAATGCAACAATGGCGGAAAAAAGAACCTTACTTCGCACATTTGGTTACGGTGTGCCTATTATCGAAAAAGCGTTCTACAGTGCTCAAAATTCCTTAACATTGATTGCAGAAAACTATATTAAACCATATAAACTCGAGGGTACTAGTGTCAAATCAAATGAATACCATTTATACAATCTGCCTTGGCCAGTTGATATTTTACAAAATGAGCTAACTGACAATGACGTTAAATTAAAAGTAACCCTTTCTTATTTTATTGATCCCAATCCCGGAAATAGAAGATATGCAAATAATTTTTCGTATTATTCTCATTCCTTAGATTTTAAAATGATTAGACCAACTGAGGATTTGGAACAATTTAAAAGGCGCATTTCAGGTGCTGAAGAAAACCAGGAAGTAGAATATGTGGGAAACGAAGAACCTTGGGCTTTAAAGGACTCTACTCGAAATAAAGGATCAATTAAAAAAGATTTTATTATTTCATCGGGCGCAGATTTGGCCACTAGAAATATAATTGCTGTCTTTCCTAAAGGTGGGTGGTATAATTTACGAAAACGTTTGGGAAAAGCTGATTCTACAGTGAGATATAGCTTAATTGTTAGTGTAGAAACGGAAAGATTGGACATTAATATTTACAACCCTGTCGTCGAACTAATACAAAATGCTATTACAAATTAAGTAACGAGCTAGACAAATGATTGTGACTAACTTCTCATTTTTTCAATTTTATTTTTAGATAATATTGTCGTTCATATAAAACAGGAGAACCACCTGTATAAACTCTGGTACAAAATCGTATGGCAAAGTCATATCCGCGCTTTTTATTTAGTAACCTGTAAATCCCAGCTAAACTGACCCCCTCTCGCCATTTCAAATTGACCCCCTAAAAAACGATTTCAAAAAGGTCCTAAAAAAAAGCCTGCTAAAGAGGACTAAAAAGTAGATAAAGAACTGCTGTTTTGCAAGACAAAAAT
>JAATGT010000137.1 GCA_015654525.1 Bacteroidales bacterium | reverse complement strand
ATACCTTAAATAGTGCCGGGACTTTTATAGCCGGAAACAAGGAACTCATGCTCAATGGGAAGCCATTCATCATACGGGCAGGTGAGCTACATTATACCCGCATCCCCAGGGCGTATTGGGAGCATCGGATAAAAATGTGTAAAGCAATGGGGATGAATACCATTTGTATCTATCTGTTTTGGAATATTCATGAACAGACTCAAGGTAATTTTGACTTTACAGGACAAAATGATGTGGCTGAATTTGTGCGGCTAATACAGAAAAATGGAATGTACTGCATAGTTCGTCCCGGACCGTACGTTTGTGCCGAATGGGATATGGGCGGGCTTCCCTGGTGGCTATTGAAAAAGAAAGACCTTCAGGTGCGTAAACTCACTGATAGCTATTTCATGGACCAAACAAAAGTCTATTTGGAACAGGTAGGCAAACAATTAGCTCCTCTCCAAATTCAGAATGGCGGAAACATTATTATGGTACAGGTTGAAAACGAATACGGAACCTGGGGTAGCGATGGTAAATATATGGAAACAATGCGTAATACTATTCGCGAAGTAGGTTTCGATAAAGTCCAGTTATTACGTTGCGATTGGTCGTCAAATTTCTTTCGTTATAAACTCGACGGTGCTGTAAATGCATTAAATTTTGGTGCAGGCTCTAACATCGATGATCAGTTTCGTAAATTTAAAGAGATGAATCCGGATTCTCCCCTGATGTGTGGAGAGTACTGGACCGGTTGGTTCGATCAATGGGGTCGTCCGCACGAAACCCGGGACATCAATAGCTTTATTGGTAGTCTTAAAGACATGATGGATCGCAAAATATCATTCAGTTTATATATGGCTCATGGTGGAACAACCATGGGGCAATGGGCTGGCGCTAATGCACCGACTTATGCACCAACTACTTCGTCTTACGATTACAACGCACCCATTGATGAAGGTGGAAATCCAACCGATAAGTTTTATGCGATCCGCGATTTATTGAAGAATTATTTACAGGAAGGCGAAACATCACCAGCCATACCAGAGAATCCGGAAGCTACTATTACTATTCCTTCAATTAGCTTTACACAAACTGCTAGTGTGTTTGAAAACCTACCTGTTGCCAAACAGTCGTCAACTATTCAACCTATGGAGTTTTTCGATCAGGGTTGGGGCTCTATTATTTACCGGAAACAGTTGCAAGCCAGTAGCCAAAAACAAACACTTATTATCAAAGATGTGCACGACTGGGCAACTGTATTTATCAACGGAAGAGTAATTGGAAAATTGGATCGTCGCAGAGGTGAAAGTTCTGTTGAACTTCCGGTTTTAAAAGCGACTTCCCGGTTAGATATTTTGGTGGAAGGAATGGGGCGTGTGAACTTTGGAGAAGCCATTATCGACCGGAAAGGAATTACGGATAAAGTTTTGCTTTCCGACGGAAAAACAGAAACAGAATTGAAGAACTGGACTGTTTACAATCTCCCTGTGGATTATAAATTTCAAACGAAAGCCATATTCAGTGCTAAACCCGCAACCGGTCCGGCATGGTACAAAGCTTCATTCAATCTGACAAAGGTCGGTTATACATATCTCAATATGAGTACATGGGGAAAAGGAATGGTTTGGGTGAACGGCTATAATTTAGGCCGTTTCTGGAAAATAGGACCTACACAAACGCTTTGTGTACCGGGCTGCTATTTGAAAAAAGGAGTGAATGAAATTATCGTATTGGATATTGATAAACCTACCACAACGAGTATTGAAGGGCTTAATCATCCTATTTTAGACCTTATAGGAAAAGATGATAACCACCAGCTTAAAGGGACTAAAAGTTTGAACTTGAATGGACTGAATGCAGTTGTGTCGGGAACACTTCCTGCTGAAAGTGGATGGAAAACTGTCAATTTAGATGAAATGCTTGCCGGACGTTATTTTTGCTTCGAAGCATTGAATGCGCAGGATGCAAATGATAACAGTACGTCAGTTGCGGAATTTGAAATAATTGGGGAAGATGGAAAAGCTATTTCGTCTATCAATTGGAAGGTGCTGTTTGTGGATAGCGAAGAAACAGAAAAAGCAGCCAACGGGGCCGACAAATTATTTGATATTCAAGAGTCGATTATCTGGCAAACAAAAATCGGAGATAAAACAAATCATCCACACCAGGTGGTGATTGATATGGGTAAAGAAATTAATGTAAAAGGATTCAGAATTCTTCCACGCTCAGACAAAAGTACAAAAGGTATCGTGAAAGACTATCGTTTTTTTCTGGAAAAGAAACCGTTTAAGTTTTAGATAGTTTTTTTTTATCGTTTGCAACCTCACAGTTGCTATTGGCTCAATACTAATTAGTATTGTTCCAATAGCAACTGTTTTTGTTTTATTTGTGTTACTATTGTTGTGATTTTAGATTTTGTTTGCAGGAATAGGGGGAATTTATATATTTAACACACTTGGAGTAACGGAATATCACAGCTGAATTGTGTATAATATAACGTTGGAAAACACCTTAAATCTAATCACATGAATATCAAGAGTACTTTCCGTCTAAATAATTATTTGGCATTATGCAGTTCTGAAAAACTGTTATTTGCAGCCAGAATGCCGTATAAACTTATCTCAACTAATATTTTGAGCGTATGAACGAGGAAATAAACAATGACCACGTTTTGCTTGAAAGATTGAAACGTGGCGATTTAGCTTGTTTTGAACTGCTATATAGTAAATACAGTGGAAAGTTATATAATTATGTATTGAACCTGTCGAAGGGTGATTTCTATTTGGCAGAAGAAATCGTCCAAAACGTATTTGTAAAAATATGGGAAATCCGCCAACATATTAATACAGAAGGATCATTTAACTCATTTGTCTATACGGTTGGGAGAAATATGTTTCTAAATACGCTGAAAAGCAGGTTGCAGGCACATCTGTACTATGACTATGTACTTGATCATGATGATTTACTCGACAATTCTGTTGAGAAAGAAATAGAGTACAAAATGCTCGAAGAGCAGATTAACAGGTTAATAGAACAGCTCCCTCCTGCTCGTCGCAATATCTATACATTGAGTCGGGTAAAGAACCTCCCGAATAAAGAAATTGCTGCATTGCTCGATATCTCTGAAAATACAGTAGAATCACAATTAAATAAAGCTACGCAATTTATGAGAAGGAATCTTTTGCCCTACTGCAATGTCATTATTTTAGGTCTTATCATGTCTTTGTAATGTCAAATCATAAAACGAATATAAAATTGCGTAAAGCAATCTGGCTGTACGATTGTGTAATATATAGGTATAGAAATAAGAAAAGTGTTGACAACGATTTCTCTGTTGTAATTAACCTCTCAAAAAATGGAAGTTTAAATGGATAAGAAGAATAACATACAGCTATTAGAACAATTTTTCAATGGCACCATCACAAAACAGGAGATACGTTATTTACTGGAGGAATTGAAGAATGTTGAATTCGAAAAGGACTGGATGAAAGAACAGTGGGATGAGACCCCTGAAATGATGAACAAGGCTGTACAAAAACAAATTATGGACAATATCAAAGCTGACATATTGCCTACCCACACTACCTTCAGATGGAAACAATGGTTAATTGTAGCGGCTGCTTTTTTGCTTGTTATTACCACCTCGCTTTCGGGTTACTTGCTTTACGAAGACCAAAATAAAAAGCAAGTCGGCGATATGACCGTCACTGTTGAAAGAGGCCAAAAAGTAGCGCTAACCTTGCCTGATCAAAGTCGCGTTTGGGTTAACTCAGGTTCAACCCTAACTTATGGTAGCCGCTTTAATAAAAAAGAACGAATTATTGAACTTAATGGTGAGGCTTATTTCGAGGTGGCAAAAAACAAAAAGGCTCCATTTATTGTGCAAAGTCACGGCTTTTCGGTAGAGGCTCTTGGTACTGCATTCGATGTCAAAGCCTATCCGGATGAAAACCAAATATCAACGGTACTAATTCATGGCAAAGTAGAGGTGGGCGATGAGCTGAATAAAATAAATCTGAGCCCGAACCAAAAATTACTATACAACCGCGTCACTAAAAGTCTGCAAAAAAGCGATGTGACTGATGGGTTGACTTCTGCTGACTGGCGCTTCAATAAACTCACTTTTGATTCGGAAACATTTGAGGATATTGCTTCTATATTGGAACGGGATTACAATGTCAGGTTTGTTTTTGAATCACAATCACTGAAAAAATATCGTTATTCAGGTTCTATCGGTAACACCAGTTTAGAAAGCCTGTTGCAAATATTTGCCCTGACTTCGCCCATTTCCTATCACATGAAAGACTCGGTAATCTACATGAAAGAGAATAAACGAATAATTCCATTTTATAAAAAAGTATTGAGATAATCAATACAGGTTGTTTCCTAAAATCTTATAGTCGTTGAACCTTAAATAAACCGTATATGGCAAATACAAGTTAACCACTAATTTATTAGAGAGAAAGAATGGCAGAATTTATTCAGTCTCTCAAATGTCGATTCTTTTTTCGGTGTGGCAATCAAGCTTTTGATAATGCAGCACCAGGTATATATATTATTTAATTCATTAATAGTATGAAAATCACAATGAAATACAAACTTAACTCCTCTCAGATCCGGCTTTTACGTTTTTTCTGGATTAGTGTTTTCTCATTCTGTATAGCTATTAGCACTTTTGCTCAGATAACTGTAAAAGCGAAGAATGTGCCTATTCGGAAGATTCTAAAGACTATAGAACGAACTACAGAATATAAATTCTTTTATAATGATGATTTTGCAGCGCTTGATAAGGTTGCATCTTTGAATGTCAATAATGTGTCGATTGACAATGCTCTGACCACACTCTTTTCTTCGAGCGGCATTAGTTGGGAAAAAAAAGATAACAAGCAAATTGTCCTTGTTCCGCAAAAAACATTGGAAACTAAAGCTCAGCCGTCGGAGGCACAGGATTATAAAGTTAGAGGCACGGTTACAGATGCAAATGATGGAACTCCATTAATTGGAGTATCTGTAGTTGTCAAAGGAACTACCAATGGAACATCTACAGATATAAATGGAAACTATAGATTGAACGCACCCCATGGTTCTATACTAGTTTTCACATATATCGGAATGAAAAAACAAGAAACAATAGTTAAAAGTGAGATTGTCAATGCTGCGCTTAAATCAGATGCCAAATTGTTGGAGGAAGTTGTGGCAATTGGATACGGAACACAGAAGAAAGTAACAGTTACCGGTGCTGTAGTGTCGGTTAAGGGAGATGACATAAAATCGACTCCTACGACATCTATAAGTAATGCTTTGGTTGGGAGATTACCTGGCCTTATTGCTTTAAATACTAGTGGAGAACCAGGTTATGATGCATCCACATTATTAATACGGGGAAAAAGTACAACAGGTGATAATAGCCCATTAATTGTTGTGGATGGTATTGCCGATAGGGAAGGTGGCTTTAACAATATTGATCCGAATGATATCGAAAGTGTAAATATATTGAAAGATGCTTCGGCTGCTATTTATGGATCAAGAGCTGCAAATGGAGTAATCCTTGTTACCACAAAGAGAGGAAAAGAGGGGAAAGCCATTATTAACTATTCGTTTAACTATGGTTTAAAACAACCTACTGTTACCCCTAAAATGTGTACCTCTGCAGAATATGCTCAATTAGTAAACGAAATCGAGACTTCCGTTTATGGTCGTACTGCAAAATATTCTGATGCTCAAATTCAAAAGTTCAAAGACGGTTCAGACCCTACAAATTATCCTAGCACGGATTGGCTGAAACAAACACTCAACACATTCTGCCCTCAAATACAGCAAAACATATCGATATCAGGAGGAAATGATAAAATTAAATATTTTACTTCTATAGGGCATCAATATACAGATAATTATTACAAGAACAGTGCAAGTAATTATAAGCAATATAATCTTCGAACCAACTTGGATGTTCAGTTAACAAGTAATTTTAAAGCTTCAGCTAATATTTCTATCACTGATGAAAATAGAAATTCACCTTATTTAGGTTCAGAGAGTATTTGGAGATATTTAGTGAAAGGGGATCCAACAGTGAATATTACATGGCCTGCAAATGGATTACCTGTTTTAGCATCTCAGGATAACTTTAATCATGTTACTGCAACAAGTGATGCTATGGGTTATAATAATAACAAATACACAGTCTTCAATACTGATTTAACGCTTAAATGGGATATGTCTTTTATTACTAAAGGTCTATCTGCAGACGGAGGCGTCTCTGTTGACAAAGGGAATACTTTTAATAAACAGTTTCAAAAACAATTTAATCTGTATGGGCTCGATAGCCAAACGGGTACTTATTATTCAAAAACCTATGGCCCAAGTACTGCTACGTTAGGAGAATCTATGAATCGCGTTCAGGCTATTACAGCTAATGCTAAAGTACGATATGAACGTACATTTAATAATGTACATAATATTAATGCATTTGTTGCCTATGAGCAATATCAATACAATTACGATTATTTGTATGGTTATCGTCAAGATTACACTTCCACAACAATTGATCAATTGTTTGCGGGCGACAAAAAATCAATGACTAACGATGGAACATCAAATGAGACTGTTCGCCAGAATTATTTTGGACGTGTGGATTACTCTTATGCTGAAAAATATCTTATACAGTTTAACTGTAGATATGATGGCTCTCAGAATTTCCCAAAAGACCATAGGTTTGGATTTTTCCCCGGAATCTCACTTGGTTGGAGAGCTTCTGAAGAAGAGTTTTGGAAAAGAAATCTATCGTTCATCAATTATTTAAAAGTCCGTGGATCAGCAGGAAAGATGGGAAATGATAAAATTGGTGAACAATATGCTTATCTCACCATGTATTCATTCGGAAATAATGCAGTTTTAGGTGGTTAAAACCCTCAAGCGTATAGTGGAATTTATCAAACAGTAACAGCTAATAAGAATATTCGCTGGGAAGAAGCAAAAACTTATAATATTGGGTTAGAGTCCAAGTTTCTGAATAATGCATTTAGTTTTGAATTTGATCTTTTCAAAAACAGGAGAACAGGGATCTTAAGAACACGTAGTGCTTCTCTACCTGATTATACCGGCTTGGCATTACCGCCAGAAAATATTGGAATATGCGAGTCAAAAGGGTTTGAAGCTTCATTAAGTTACACAAAAACGCTTGGTGATTTCAAATTTGTAGTTGGTGGAAATGTGTCTTATGCTAAAAGCAATGTTGTGTATGTAGATGAGGCTACCGGAACTCTTGATTGGCAAAAAGAAGAAGGGAAACCAATTGGTTCATATGGATTAATGTATGATGCTATTGGCATTTATCGCACTCAAGCTGATTTGGATAAATACCCACATCTTTCTAATGTGAAACTGGGAGATTTGATATTCAGGGATGTAAATGATGATAAAGTAATTGATGGAAAAGATCAAATAAGGACTACGAAAACAAATACTCCCGAACTTACCTACGGTATCACTTTAAACACTTCTTATAAACAATGGGATTTAAGTATGTTGTGGCAAGGAGCAACTAAAGTTTGGCAGTACAGTTTCTGGGAATCCGGAGAAATAGGGAATTTCACGAAAGACTTCTATGATAATCGTTGGACTTCTAGTAATATCGATTCAAAATATCCAAGAGTTTATGATCGTGCAGCTACAGAAGTAGGTTATTACAGTACATTCTGGTTGAAGAGCGGAAGTTATATTCGACTAAAAAATATTCAGTTATCGTACACATTGCCAAAAGTTATTGTGCAAAAATTATCCCTCAGTGGTTTGAGAATGTTCCTTAGTGGATCCAATTTGCTAACATTTACAGGATTGAAGAACTTAGACCCTGAGACCCTTGCCGGAAGTCAGAACTTCTCAGGTTGGAGTACTCCGCAATCAAGAGTGTATAATATAGGAATTAATGTGTCATTTTAATTGTATAAGATCATGAAAATGCTAAATAAATTATATTTACTATTTGCTATTACATTTCTATTATCCTCTTGTAGTAGCGATTTTTTAGACAGAGCTCCTAAGAGCGAGTTCTCAGATGTATCCCTGTGGAGTGATCCCAATTTGGTTGAAGCATTTGTAAATGCACAATATAATCAAATCGGCCATGGATGGGCAGAATCATGGATGAGTTCGGTGTGTGATGAATCATATCTTACCTGGTCCCGCGGCTGTGAACCATTGACCCAAGGTTATGTGAGTCCATCTGATTTAGGGCGTATGAATGGAGCTTGGTATGGCTGGGACAACAGATCTTGGGCCACTGTTTGGGGTAATATTGCTAAATCTAACTTGTTTCTTGAAAAAGTGGACGGAGTTACTTTTAGTGATGCTTCAAAGAAGAGTAGATTAATCGGCGAGGTAAAGTTCATTCGTGCACTAATGTATTTTGATTTAGTTCATCGCTGGGGAGGTATGCCTTTGATTACAAAAAGTTTCGATTTGAATACTGTGTCTGAGATAACATCAATCAAACGCAACTCATATAAAGAAAATGTTGACTTTATAGTAAGTGAATGTGATGCTGCTGCAGCACTTTTGCCTGCAAGTTATTCTACCTCTAGTTTGAAAGGAAGAGCTACAAGTATTGCTGCCTTAGCTTTAAAATCAAGAATGCTTTTATATGCAGCAAGTCCGTTGATGAATGATACTCGCAGTGATGATCCAAACTATCTTGTACATTATCAAACGCCGGATGCCAATCGTTGGCAAAAAGCTGCAGATGCTGCACAAGCAGTTATCACGCAAGCATTAGCCAATGGATATGCACTGTATAACAAATACGGAAGTGATATCAAGACAAATTATACAAAGCTATTTTTGGATTGTGGAAATTCAGAAGTTATTTTTGACAGAGAGGGCGGAACAAGTGCTTCGGGAACGAACCTTTCTTATCTTGATCAATCAAATGGTCCTAATGGATATGGTCAGTGGGGAGGTAATACCCCAACAGAAGAATTTGTAGATGCTTACGAAATGAATGATGGTAGTGTGTTCGACTGGAACAATCCAGTTCACAAAGCAAATCCATATAGTAACAGAGATCCACGATTATATGCAACGGTGTTATGCAATGGAGATCCATGGATGACTCGTAATATTGAAACTTATTATTACACAGATGTGAGTGGAAATGAAGCCGGAGGTAGAGATTCTAAATATGGCAGTGACTCATGGAATACGAGTAAAACAGGTTATTACACGCGTAAATTCATGGACGAGTCGTATGTAACTAATAGCTGGAACTTCCCTAATGCTAAGAATTGGATATGGTTCCGTCTTGGAGAGTTTTATTTAAATCTGGCAGAGGCTCAATATAATATTGGAAAAGAAAATGAGGCAAAGGTAGCTTTGAATGTAATTCGTGATAGAGCTGGTATGCCCCATGTTACTTCTTCTGGTACGAAATTGTGGAGCGACATAGTTTATGAACGTAGGATAGAGTTTGCGTTTGAGGAGCATCGCTTTTTCGATGTGAGACGTTGGAAGATTGCAGACGATGTTTTGAATAAAAATGCTACAGGGATTGTGATATCTAAGAAAAGCGATGGAACATTTACTTATACTCCAAATCAATTAGTTGAAAATAGAAAATTTGTAGGTGTCAAAATGTATTGGTTGCCAATACCTAAAAGTGAGATTGATAAAAATCCTAAGATTGAACAGAATCCAGGATATTAATTTATTAGTGAACCGAGCATTAAAACTGAAGTTTAAACAAAAAACTATGTTTATAGCAAGTTACATGCGGCAACTAATAAGATTAGAAATGATCGCACAAAATTGAAACAAATAATCTTCAATAGTCCTGATAAGTAAAAATATAAACTTATCAGGATTATATATCTTAATCATGAACAAAATTTTAAATATCATGCATAAAATTATCAAAAAAAGAATTTGTTTATTGCTCATTGCAATAGCTGTATATGGTTTTACATCAACTGTGTGTGCGCAGTCTAGCCCTGATTTGAAATTCCGTAATTGGGCTTTGACTCCTCCTATGGGTTGGAATAGTTGGGATTGTTATGGTCCAACGGTAATGGAGGGAGAAGTAAAAGCCAATGCAGATTATATGTCGAAATACTTGAAAAAATCTGGTTGGGAATATATTATCGTTGATATTCGTTGGTATATTGAAAATGATAAGGCGGGAGGATACAATGAAACCGATGCCCGATATGTAATTGATAAATATGGTCGGTATCAGCCGGCAGTAAATCGTTTTCCATCTGCAAAAGGGGAAAAGGGCTTTAAAGAACTTGCCGACTATATTCATGGCAAAGGATTAAAATTTGGGATTCATATAATGCGAGGTATTCCCATATTAGCTGTAGATCAGAAACTTCCTATAAAAGGAACTTCGGGAATTACTGCAGATCAGATATTTTCAAAAGAACTTCTGTGCGACTGGTTGCACGATAATTATACAGTTGATGTTGATAAACCCGGAGCTCAGGAATATTACAATTCACTTTTTGATATGTATGCTGATTGGGGAGTGGATTTTGTAAAGGTAGATGATTTGTCGAGACCGTATCATAAGGGCGAAATTGAATTGATCAGAAAAGCGATTGACCACTGTGGGCGACCTATTGTGTTAAGTTCTTCGCCAGGAGAAACACCGGTTGAATTTGCAGAACATATTCGTACACATGCTAATATGTGGCGCATGGTGGATGATGTGTGGGATGAATGGGGACATATTTATCGCTTAATGAATGTTTGTCAGAAGTGGTATCCTTACATTACACCAGGGTCTTGGCCTGATTGTGACATGATTCCCTTAGGACGAATAGCCGTGAGGGGCGAAAGGGGAGCTGACCGTATGACACGCCTCACTAAAGACGAACAATATACATTGATGAACTTGTTCATGATTTTTCGTTCTCCGTTATTTTTTGGGGGAAATTTACCTAGTAATGATGAATTTACCCTTTCGTTGCTTACAAACAAAGAGGTCTTGAGAATGCATCGAGAAAGCACCGACGTGCATCAATTGTTTAGAAAAGACGATAAGGTTGCAATTACATCCAGAAACCTACGTACCGGAGATATTTATTTAGCATTGTTTAATATGTCCAAGAATGTATCTCCTGCTGAGATAAAAATAGATTTAAAGGAATTGGGAATTCAAGCATCATGTACAGTCACGGACATGTGGAGCGGTAAAAAGCTAGGAACGTTTACAAATTCATTTGGTTCTTCTTTTGAAGCTCATGCTTCAGGGCTTTACAAAATATGCAAGTAAACTAGTATTCATCAAATTTTAGTGCAAGATTCAAGATTTATTAATTTCAAAATTTATTCATTATGAGTACAATTAATTTCTTTTGGAAGATATGGCTTCGCCTGAATTTATTAACGAGTGATGTAGACAATGATTACATCGCCGAAGTATCTACCAGTAACAACACCCGCCGGAACGAAGACATTGTACAACGCATTGTCGATCTAGGGTCGGAAATCAAGTACGATACGCTGTTAAGTGTACTGAACCAACGCGATCGTATTGTCCGCGAAATGGTACAACAGGGATCGAGTGTATTAACCGGCACTTGCCAGTATACACCTCGTGTAACGGGAGTCTGGTTGGGCTGTAGTGTAAAGTATGATCCTGAAATACATAAAATTACGTTGGATATTGTTCCCAGTGCCGAAATGCGCGAAGCGTTGACGCAGGTAGGCGTGGAGGTGTTAGGCGTAAAAGACAGCGGAGCTATTATAGGTCTTGTAACCGATACGGCTACCGGAGCTACCAACGGAACCATCACTCCTGGTGATGACATTCGTATAGAAGGAGATAAATTGAAAATAGCCCCCGAGGATGAGGCCGGATT
>JAATGT010000223.1 GCA_015654525.1 Bacteroidales bacterium | reverse complement strand
TTCCCCTGTTTTGGCGGATTCTTTTGCCGCATTTAAAATCTTTACGACTATTACATTGTTTTTTAGGGATGATAAATCATCCCCAGGTTTGATTTCACCACGGAGGACTGCTGTTACATAAGGTACATAATCCTGATAAGGTGCGGCAGGAGATGGCAATTTTTGAATATCATATCCGTTATGATTGCTTCTTGTGCGTAAAGTATTATTGTCAACAGCCTGGATATAACCCGTTTTGCCGAATACTTCCCAATCTTTAATGCTGAAAGGCCAATTCCACGAGCCCTCTATAATGCCCGTCGCATGTGGGTATTCCACCAATATGGTTGCATCGTCATCCACTTTAGGATATACGTTCGATTTGATCTGGTGCGTAACTGCGGAGACTGAAACCGGCATTTGATTATCCATCAGCCAGGTAAATAAATTGGCACCGTAACAACCAAAATCGTTCAACGCGCCTGCACCGTTTTTAACGGGATCGGTAAGCCATGCAAGAAAATCGCTGCTGCAACCGATTTCCTTCGGACCTTGATGTCCGTCGTGCGCAATCATTTTTACCACATCGCCCACGGCATTTGCTTTTACTTGTTTATAAACATTTTGATTGGTCGCATACCATTCCGTTTCATAATCGGTCAGTACCTGAATATCGTATTGTTTCGCCAGTGATGCAATTGTCTCCGCATCTTTCACGGTCGTTGCCAAAGGCTTCTCCACCATTACATTTACGTGCAGCGGCGCACAGATTTTTACAACATCGATATGTTCGTTGATGGGATTGAAAGCCATTACGACTTCCGGCTTTTTATGCGCCAGCAATGTTTTCAGGTCTGGGTAAAAAAGTGAATCTGGAATGTGGAAGTTTTTTTCAAACTTGGCGACCAGTTCTTTATTCGGTTCGGCAATGCCGATGATATTGACATCGCCTTTTTTGTAATGCTGCATCATCAGGTAAACATGGTCATGGTTGAGGCCTGCAAGTTCTACGGAAAGCAGTTTACTATCTTGGGCCTTTGCATAAAATGCAGTGGATGAAGCAAGCAATACTAATAACCAGAGAAGATATTTTTTCATTTTTATAAATTGATAATGAATCAGGAAAATTTCCACTAATTTACTGCAAACGACGAAATTAAAAGCTAATGGATTGTTTTTAAAGGTTCCTTTTACCGAATACACAGAATTCAATACAAATTACACATTTGGCGTATTTTTATTTTGGATGAATTCGGAGTTTTGAGATGAAATAAAAAATTGAATTATGAAAAAGATATTAATGTTTTTGATTGTTTTGCTAAGCATACTCCGCGTTGCAAAATCGCAAAAAGTTTATGACACAAAGGATGGGAAAATTATAGATAGTTCATATTATGATCCTAATGCAACAGATACTGCAGTAATCGCTGATAAATTGTCCTCGATTGGTTTGGATATTCTTGTCGCACCCTATCATAATGTGTTGAAAGAATTTGGAGTATTAAGACCAATCAGCACGGTGAAAATGCCCATAGTAATAGAAAAGATTAAAGTGAATGAATATAATATCTTATTGAATTATCGAGGACCAAGTTTTAAATTGGCTATGTTCGGATTAAGTGAAAAAGAATTTGCCAACTATTCAATTAGCGAGATTTCATATACTGCAAAATGGGCATTTGATTTTTCAAAAAAGCAGGCTTCTTCTATAAGCAACAAGCAGTATTATTCTCAAGAATTGGCTCCTGTATTTTCTGATTCACCTCTTAAAACAAAAAACAGAACTTTCTTTTTTTTGCAGCAACACATGAGCTTAGGAGATAATGTTTTTTATAATTTAAGTTATGAATTAAGAAATAAAAAGACAAAAGAATTGATTTATAAAATAAATATAAGGGAAATGCTTCCTTCTCCGACTCCGGATCTCATTGCTATTATTACGGATACAAACCTTATCAAGCAAAGATTAAAAGATCCTTCTCACGATATAGGTACTGACTTCATTACTGGAGGGTTTAGCACATCAGAAAAAGATAAATTACATTACTATCTCTCAAAAGAACTTGGCGCGGGATTAGATTTGAAAAGCGAATTGCCAACAGATTTTAATTTATCTCAAAAAGAAAATTCTATAGAATTTGTTTTCAGTGCTTTTCAAACAGGAGAAAATAATGAGCAAGATATCCACGTAATTTCTCCTTCTTCACTTTGTTATTACTTGGATAATGACACAACGGATATTCTCAGAACTCCTTTGAATAAATATCCGATAATATTATTAGAACGATTGAGTAGTGGTGAGCATACATTAAATGTTTTCTATCCATATGAT
>JAATGT010000290.1 GCA_015654525.1 Bacteroidales bacterium | reverse complement strand
TTGATGAAACTCATAGTGTAAATTGGTCGTGATACGGGTTACAAATTCTTAGCTATCTCAGTGTTAAGTTCTTCTAAATTAAAGTTTCGTCCGATGATTGTACCCTTTCTATTCATAAGAAAATGGGTTGGGACTGATGAAATATTGTAGGATGCTACAAATTTTGTGTTTGGACCTGCTTCATCTCGTACGCATATCCAGGGAATATTGGCTACAGCTTCTTGCCATTGACGTTTATTTTGGTCTAGCGAAACCTGATAAATTTCAAGCCCGCGACTATGATATTTTTTGTAAAGATCGCGTAAAGCAAAGGTGTAATTTATACTTTCTTTTGTTTCATAAGCCGAAAAATCAATTAATACCACTTTTCCTTCTAATTGAGAGAGCTTTTTTTCTACATTGTTTTTGTCTGGCAGAGCAATATCTATGTATCCGGCTGATGCATTAGCTAGAACTTCATTCCAAGCTTCTTTTTCTTTTTGGCTTCGTTCAGTTTTAATCGCATCTAAAACTAAATTATAAATGTTTTTGGTTCTTTCGTAGTCAGGCATGTATGCATTGTAAGCCGTAGCAACTGCTGCGCAAAATGGTTTATCCGTTTTAATGTAGGGCGAAAACAAATAAGTGTTATTTACTTTTTGATAAAGGGCAAAATAAGCGGCTGTGGAGCGAGGATTCTGAAGAATAAGATTTTTTGCCATTGCTTTATGAATCTCAATATCTTTTTCTATTTCTGCAATTTTCGCATTCTGAAGTTCTGAACTAAGATTTGAATTTAATTCATTTGCTTTCCGTTGAATATTCATAACTGATTGACGCAGTTTCTGAATTTGCAAAGATGGTTGAGAACCTGTTAGGGTATAATCCGTAGCAAAGTTGGTCAGCTTAGCATCGATTGTTATATCCTCGCATGAGTCAACCGCAAAAGTAATAATCTTGTCTTCCAAGCGCAACCGATAAAAATCAGGGTATGTCGGCCGGCTGGATTTAAAGCTAAACTCACCATTCGAATGCAGTTTTATTGAATCAATAATCGTTGTTTTCAATAGTCCGGTGTATTCAAAATACAGCATTTTATCTTTGGCATCTTCGATCTTCCCAGTGACATGGAATTTATCGTGTTGCTTGCATGAAAATAATCCTGTCAGAATCAATAATATAATAAGTGTTTTTTTCATGATGAGATTTTTTATAAATCAGGCGAATCTGTTTAAATCAGTCTTATTCAAATAAGATTAGTTTGTTTTGAAATTATACTTTACTTTCGACAATTGTTCGTTAGCTTCAACAATTTTCTTTTTCAAATCTTCTTTATATTGAGCTAGTTTTATTTTTATTTTTTCATCGCTTAAAGCCAATATTTGAACTGTCAGGATAGCCGCATTTAATGACCCATTAATGCCAACTGTAGCTACAGGTATTCCCGGAGGCATTTGTACAATGGCTAATAGTGCATCCATACCATCTAATGATGCATTTATTGGGACTCCAATGACTGGAATTGTAGTCATAGAGGCAATGACGCCAGGTAAATGTGCTGCCATTCCAGCGGCAGCAATAATAACTTTGATGCCATTCTGATCTGCATTCGAGGCAAATTGTTCAACTTCACGTGGAGTCCGGTGTGCAGAAAGTGCATTTATTTCAAACGGAATCTCAAATTCATTAAGCAGAGCAGCTGCCTTTTCCATTACCGGAAGATCAGATGTGCTACCCATTATAATACTTACTTTTGGTTTCATGTAATTTTATTTTTTTATCGCTCTCATTCATGTAATTATTACCTGGATGAGAGCGATAAGTGATATTTAATAAGCTGTTTATCCAGATTAGCATTAGCCAATCAAAGCTTCATATTCGGCGGCAGAAAGCAAAGGGTTTAATTGAGCAGCATCAGAAACTTCGATTTTTACCATCCAACCTTTTCCATAAGGATCGTCGTTTACCAGTTCGGGGGCATCTTCCAATTCTCCGTTGAATTCCAGAATCTTTCCATCTATAGGTAAATATAAATCAGAAACAGTCTTAACGGCTTCTACTGTTCCAAAAACTTCGCCTTCGCTAAGAGTTTCGCCCACAGTTTCTACTTCTACAAAAACGATTTCACCTAATTCGCTCTGGGCATAGTCGGTAATTCCTACAAAAGCAACTTCGCCATCAAGACGAA
Organism: Bacteroidales bacterium; assembly: GCA_015654525.1. Classification (GTDB taxonomy): domain Bacteria; phylum Bacteroidota; class Bacteroidia; order Bacteroidales; family Paludibacteraceae; genus Paludibacter. Next base: position 41,586 of record JAATGT010000290.1, on the reverse strand, counting down.
TCCATTCATGTTCTTTGGTGTACTTTAAGTTAGCTGGTACATTCATAATCGTAATTTTTTTGTTTATAATTTTTGTATGTCTTTGAGTTCTATCTGGCATAAAACCGGATAATGATCGGAATAATTAACGTTGTCTGTTTTATACTGAGTGAGATTAATTGCGCTTGAATCATAAAACACATAATCAATTCTGAAGTGATAATATCGGTCGTTAAACGTCCAACCTAAACCGGTTCCGGTTTCTGCAAAAGCGTCTTTTAAATCTCCTTTGATGGTTTCGTATGCATAAGATGCAGGTACATCGTTAAAGTCTCCACAAACAATTACTTTGTAAGGAGATTCGGCAATTGACTTTGCAACTGCGTCTGCTTGAAATGCCCTGAGCTTATAAGCGATACCTAGTTTTTGAGAAAAGTGACGGGTTATTCCGGTCAGATTCTTTGCATCAAAGTTATCTCTCAATTGGCCGGGCATGTTTTTATCCTTCTCAGTCAGTCTATTTGATTCCAGATGATTGTTGATCACGCGGATAGTTTTGCCTTTGATATTGATGTCTGAGTAAATTGAATTGTTGAAACTGGATGGGTAGTCAATTACTTGTTTGTTTGTAATTGGGTATTTTGAAAATGTGGCAACACCATTTTCCTTTATTTTTTGTTTAAACTGAATGTGTTTATAAGGATATTTTTTAAAAATGCGATAAACATCCTTTAAAGTCAGGTATTCATTATTGTCACTAACTGTGAATTCTTGTAAGCAAACAATATCAGCGTTTGAATCTAAAACGTATTGGATTACTTTATTGTGACTCCGGTGTGTGTGCTTTTTGAGTTCTCCACACATTTTTGTATTATAAGTAAGAAATTTGATTGAATTTGATGGCGTGTGTATAGATGATTTGATTTCTCCGAGATGAACAGGAAATGTACTTCGGATTTCTGATACTGAGAAAAGTAAGATGCTTACTGAGAAAAGGAAAAACCATTTTCTAATTAATAACCAGAAAATTACAAAGCCAATATTTACTATAATAGCCAATGGGAAAATAAGAGCAAAATAGGCTGGCAGGACTATTTTTTCAGGACTCAGAACTGTTCCGATTAAGGTCATGAGCATAAACCCGGCTGCAATTATATTTGAAGCCATCATACCCCATTTCACTATAGTTCTTCCAAACATGACTTTGTTTTAATGCATTATTCATAACCGGAGATTATGAATTAGCTTTTATTCCCTTGTTCAAATAAGCGTTTTTTTTCTTCGGTAGATAAGCTTTCGTAACCAGAAGATTTAATCTTGTCGAGTATCTTGTCTATTTCTGCCATTTTACGCGCTTTATTCGCATTAAACTCAGCATCACTCATTGGAGCCTTTCTTCTATTCGGATTGGGCCTGATTCTCATTTTTCGGGAACGAAATAAGTTGTAGATTGCGTCCAGAATTGAGCTTATACCTTTGGTCAAATCTTTACCCTGACGCAAAGATACAATAAATAAATAACCTGCCAAAGCACCTCCTAAATGTGCCAATTGCCCTCCACCATTACTGGAGGTGATTCCAAAAAAACTGGTCAGGATAAAAAATATGGCAATGTATTTAAGTTTCACGCTGCCTAAAAATAAAACCTGCATTTCCATATTTGGAGACTGAATTGCAGTGGCAATGATGATCGCCATTATCGATCCGGACGCACCTAATAAAATACTTTGTTGTAAAATTGGTGAGAAATAGGGGAACAGGTTAAAAGTTCCAACATAAAATAAAGCAGCCAAAAGTCCTCCGACAATATATAATCCAACTAATTGTTTCTCTGAAAAATACATAAGAAATAATTTGCCAAACCAGAAAAGAGTCAGCATATTAAAAAAGAAATGCAGAATCCCTTCATGTAGAAACATGTATGTAATTGGAGTCCACGCTTTGCGTAGTAGTTCAGCAGGGTATGCCGGTATGGCAAGGTATGAGTAAATAATTTCTCCCGATATATTGAACAGTAGAAGTAATATTATAATCAACTTTAGCAAAAGAAATACACCTGCATTGATATAAATCAATTTTATAAGTGAGTTTCCCTGACGAAAAGTTTGTTTGATGTTGTCAAAAATAGTCATTTCCAGAATGCTGATTAATATAGTTTTTTCTTTCTCCAGATTAAAATTAAAATTGCGCCAAATAACATTCCGCCTAAGTGTGCAAAATGTGCAACGCTATCTCCTGAAAATTGTGCAACGCCCATAAATAACTCAACTATCCCATAGAAGAAAACAAAGTATTTTGCTTTAATGGGAATAGGTATAAACATGAGGTAAAGATTTACATCCGGGAAAAGCCAACCAAAAGCCAATAAAAGTCCAAATACAGCTCCTGATGCACCTATAGTAATAGGTAGATTGAGAAACATTCGTTTCATTTCAATGAGTGCCGGTGCATCAAAGGCTCCAAGATTGTCTAATCTGAAATAATGACTCAGAATGTTTTGGTAGCCAAGTAAAGTTTGACCAGAATTTGCAGAAATAGCATCGTTTAATGCGTTCACTACCGGGTAATACTCTATTGTCCAAAATAGCTGTTGAACAAGTGCAGCCCCAACTCCGGTAAGTAAATAGTAAAACAAAAAACGTTTAGTTCCCCATAATTGTTCCAATACTCCACCAAACATGTATAGCGCAAACATATTAAAGAAAATATGTTCAATTCCTCCATGCATGAACATGTAAGTTATTAATTGGGCTGGATTAAATTTTGAAGAAGCCCAATAATGCATTCCTAGAATATCGGTTAGATCTACATTTACACCCCAACGTGTAAATAATCCAGGTGTGACTACACTTGCCAGCCATAAAATAATGTTTATGGCAATTAAATTTTTGACTACTGGTGGTATAGAGTTCAGGAAAGATGATCTGTAACTATTCATTTTGAGAATATGAAAAATAAAGGAAATAATAAAATAACATTTCTTGATGGTTTCTTTTTGCTTCTTTAATCTCTAAAATGAAATTTGAGAGTTTATTGAATAAAAAAGGAAGATGCATAAACTTCAAAAAAACGCTTCATATGCCTGCATCACGCAACACAAAAGTAATGAAAAAAACACCAGAAACATGTTTTCTAACATCTTTTTCGAAAATATGTAAAATAAGCTGTTTTTTTTAAAAATAAACGCTTGTATATAATTTACAAACTACTATATTTGTAAAATCAAAAATTTATGTTTATAGTTTCTAATAAAAAAATCAAAATCTTATGAACAAAGCAGATTTAATTGATGCAATCGCTGCAGAAGCAGGTTTTAGTAAAGCAGATGCAAAAAAAGCTCTTGATGCAGTACTGAAAAGTGTGTCGAATGTACTTATTGCCGGTGACAAAGTTAGTTTAATTGGTTTCGGTACTTTCTCTGTAGCAGAACGCTCTGCTCGCTCAGGAATTAACCCGTTAACGAAACAGCCTCTTAATGTTCCAGCAAAAAAAGTAGCTAAATTTAAAGCCGGAGGCGAATTGTCAGCTGCTATTAATTAAAAATTAATTTGAAGAAAAAAAGAACATGCTTGCATGTTCTTTTTTTCTCTTTGCTATGAATGTTTGTACTAAATGCAAATCGAATCAGCAATCTGATTAGCTGTTTCCTTGCCTTTCAGTTCCTCCACTAATTTTAATGCAAATTGGACCGATACTCCGGCACCTTTTGCTGTATGGATGAGCCCAGATTTTACAATTTTATTTTTTAATAAAATAGCTCCTTGTAGTTCATCTTCGAACCCGGGGTAACAAACGGCCTCTTTTCCGTTTAATAATCCCATTTTTCCAAGAATGGACGGAGCGGCACAGATAGCTGCCAGTACTTTATTATTTTTAGCTTGTTTCTGAATTAATTGTTTCAACCCTTCGTGTGCATTTAAATTTTCAGTACCAAGTTTACCTCCGGGTAAATAGAGTATATCACTGTTTGTAAAATCGGTTTCAGAAAATAAGCTGTCTGCATTAACTTCAATCCCATGAGATCCACGTACCGTTTTTCTTGATTGGATCGATACTGTTGTAACCTCAATTTGAGCCCGTCTGAAAATATCAATTGGCGCAATAGCTTCAAGCTCTTCAAAGCCATCAGCTAAAAATATAAAAGCTTTCATTTATTCTAATTTGTAGTTATAGGTGATAGATCCGGTTTCAATACCTTTCCCTTTGGTAAACCGGGTTTTATTAGCAGCTGAAATTGCATCTCTTCGCATTTCAGAATCAGAGATGGTGGTAGGTGAACCTATAGATGTGCTCGTTACAATTCCATTTTCATCAACACGGATGGTGACAGTTATTTTACCTTCAACGTCTTTTGGATAATTGGGTTTTGCCGGTTTGCCGGAATACGTCCGATTCCCAAGTCTTAAAGCAAAACCAACTCCAGAAGTACCAGTTCCTGCCGGATTACCCTGTATTCCATTTCCCGAACCCGAACCGATTCCTTTTCCTGAGCCATTTCCTGAACTTGAACCCGAACCATGATTCCCAAATAAACCGTTTACTCTGTTTGCATTATTGATGGCTTCCTGTTCCCGTTGTCTTTTTTCTGCAACTCGTTTATTTATTTGTTGTTGCTGGAGTTCCAGATCTTCCTGCTCCTTTTTTAAACGTTTTTTTTCATTTTGCTCAGCAATGGCAACTGAGTTGATCTGCTGCGTCATAAATGTTTGGTTGGCAGTTTTGGATGTAGTTCTGGTTTGTTTTACTTGTTGGGTCTGTTCTGTTTTTATGTTCTGTTTGGTTGGAGCTTGATCTGGTTTGCCAGCTGACATTTCACCTAATCCACCACCATCATCGCTGTCGCCAAAACTTACTACTAGTCCTTCTTCTTCGGTTGATTTGGTTTTAAAAACGGGCATAACGGCAAACCATAATATTAGAAATAATATTAAGCATGATAAGGTAGTCCCGATCAAACCATATAAGTTTGATTTTTTCAAATTGTTGTCTGACAGGCCACCTCCTGATTTACTGATTGTATATGTCATTCCCAGTATTTATTTTATTGACTCGTATTCTTTGTTTAAAACGTCAAATTTCGTACCGTTTTTCGTTTAGCTTCTATTCTAACTGCTTTTTATAGCGTTTTATTGTATCTTCCAGACCGAAATATAAAGCATCAGTAATAAGTGCATGGCCTATTGAAACCTCATCTAACCATGGAATAAGTGTGTGGAAATAGGCTAAATTTTCAAGGCTTAAATCATGTCCGGCATTTAATCCCAGTCCTAGCTTTTTTGCAAGCTTAGCAGCTTCAACAAATGGGGTGGCTGCTTTTTCTTTATCTTTAGGATAATTGGTTGCATATGGTTCGGTGTATAATTCTACACGGTCAGTTCCAGTTTTTGATGCAAACTCAATATTTTTCAGATCAGTATCAATAAAGATAGAAACTCTTATTCCCACACTTTGAAAATCGGCAACAACATCCTTTAGAAATTCCAAATTCTTGATGGTATCCCAGCCAGCACTTGAAGTAAGTGCTTCGGGAGGATCGGGAACTAAGGTTACCTGATGTGGTTTGGCTAATTTAACCAATTTAATAAAATCAGGCGATGGATATCCCTCGATATTAAATTCGGTTTTGAGAATCGGACGTAAATCCCAAACATCAGCATATCGAATATGACGCTCGTCAGGTCGTGGATGAACAGTGATTCCTTGTGCTCCAAATCGTTCGCAGTCTAAAGCTACCTGACACACATTAGGAACATTTCCTCCTCGTGCATTTCGCAATGTAGCTATTTTGTTGATATTTACGCTTAATTTAGTCATTTTTATTTGATAGTTAAAAGTTTTGTTTTCGGAATGTTTTGTGTTTTTGATTCTATGCCAGTTTTCTTGTAACTTTATATATTGTAACTCATTATAAAAATACTTGCAGGTATCATTTTCATTTAGTTCCTTTGTAATGAAATTTTGATTGAAGTTTATTTAGCTACAAAAATAGCTAAAAAAAACAGAAGCAGATCAGTGGATGTTTGACTTTCAATTATTTTAAACATTGAGGTGCAGGTACGTTTTGTTTTGTGAGTTAATTTTATTGTGAATTTGGAGTTTATAAATATCTTGATTGTATGAAAATAGCTGTTTTTGGAAATATATATCGCAGTGTGTTACTTACGCATGTTCAGCTTCTTTTTGAATATTTTAAAGACAAAGATGTTGCACTTCTGCTTGATAAGGAATTGTATCAGTATGTAAGTGAGCAGGGCAAATGTTGTATGGATAATGTAGAAATAATTATAAGCGATTGTTTTGAGGCAGATTTGGCATTAAGTATAGGAGGCGATGGTACATTTTTGAATACTGCTGCACGAATAGGGCGAAAACAAATTCCAATTCTAGGTATTAATACTGGTAGGTTAGGATTTTTGGCGGATGTGTCGACAGATGAAATTGTGCCGGCTTTAGATGCTATTCTGGCAAAAAAGTATAGTATCCAAGAAAGAACATTACTTCATGTGGAAACTTCGGATGGAACCTGTTTTGAGTATCCGTATGCGCTAAACGAGGTTTCTGTGTTGAAGCAGGATAGTTCGTCTATGCTAAGTATAACGGCGAGTGTCAATGGTGAGATGGTGCACACCTATCATGCTGATGGTCTTTTGGTGGCAACGCCTACAGGGTCAACAGCCTATTCAATGAGTGTAGGAGGCCCGTTAGTTGTTCCTGAAGCCGAAAACTTTATTCTTTCACCTATTGCTTCTCATAGTTTGAATGTCCGGCCGCTGATAGTTCCCGATACCTGGGTTTTCGAATTAGAGGTTCATAGTCGGAGTCAATGTTATTTGGTGGCATTGGATGGACGGTCGAAAGTGCTGGAGCTGGAAACAAAATTGAAAATAAGAAAAGCCAATTTTACAGTTAAAGTTGTAAAACAATTGAATCACACGTTTTTTGATACGTTGAAGAATAAATTAATGTGGGGGGTAGATAAGAGAAATTAAATTAAACGATATTTGCCTACGGCGATATTAATGAATATTTGTCTTTCAGACCTTATTAATCGTTGTTTCGAAGGTGTCGCGAAGCAAATAGTGTATTAAGAAAAAGAACACGAAGTAAATAACCTTTTTATGATGAGAATAGTTTTTATGGGAACACCGGATTTTGCGGTGGAAAGTCTTAGGATATTAGTTGAAAACAACTATGAGGTGGTGGGAGTGATAACTATGCCCGACAAACCTGCCGGACGTGGACATAAGGTACAATACTCTGCCGTGAAACAATATGCGTTAGATAAGAACTTACGTCTTCTGCAACCGGAAAAACTTAAGGATGATCGTTTTTTGGATGAACTGCGTAGTTTGAATGCTGATTTACAAATTGTAGTAGCATTTCGGATGTTGCCGGAAGTTGTCTGGAATATGCCTAAGTTTGGAACGTTTAATCTTCATGCTTCCTTATTACCTCAATACCGCGGTGCTGCTCCTATTAACTGGGCTATTATCAATGGTGACAAAGAAACCGGTGCAACGACTTTTTTCCTGACACATGAAATTGATACCGGAAAAATTATTTTACAGGAAAAACTTCCAATTACCGAAACCGATAATGTTGGAACGGTGCATGATAATTTAATGCTGATGGGTGCAAAGCTGGTAAAGAAAACAGTTGATATGCTGGTAGATGGTGAAATTGATGCGGTTGATCAGGCTCAGTTTATTCATCCGGACGTAGAACTAAAAGCAGCTCCTAAAATATTCAAAGAAACTTGTCAGATTGATTTGTCGTGGAATGTGGAGCGTATTTATAATTTCGTTCGTGGGCTGTCACCTTATCCTGCAGCCTGGGTAGAACTTCAGTTTCCTAATCAGACAGAGAAAATGGTTCTAAAGGTTTTTGAAACGGAGAAAGAATTTTGTTCTCAGGAGTTAGCTGTAGGAACAGTTGTAACCGATGGAAAAAAATACGCAAAAATAGCTTTAGAAGATGGGTTTATTTGCCTGAAATCAGTTCAGGTTGCAGGTAAAAAACGAATGGAAATAGGAGAATTACTTCGGGGAATGAGGTTTTGATTTTATTGATGTGATGATATGATGATGTAGTGATATGGTATTAAAGGATATTGATCATTAATTGTCATATCACTAAATTGTTATACAACAACGCTCTTGAATTTTCAAATAAACACATTATCACATCCCCACATCATTACATCCCCACATCATCATATCAAAATCATATTATTTTGCAGCGATTGTTTCAATTTCAACCAGTGCACCCATTGGCAGGGCTTTAACTGCAAATGCCGAACGAGCAGGACATTCGGTTTGGTAATATTTTTTGTAAACTTCGTTCATCTCTGCAAAATCAGCAATATCAGCTAAGAATACAGTGGACTTTACTACATCACTGAAAGAATAACCCGCTTCTGTTAGTATGGCATGGATGTTGGCAAATGATTGTTCGGTTTGTGATGCGATGTCTGTTGCTTCAATTTTTCCAACACTGGGATTGATTGGCAGTTGCCCGGAAATATACAAAGTTCCGTTTGCTTCAACAGCCTGGCTATATGGTCCGATAGCAGCCGGAGCGTTTTTCGAATTGATAATTCTTTTCATGATTTTTGTTCTTAATAATTTGACCACAAAGATAAATATTTTTATTTTCTAATACCCTCATTTTTATTTATCTTTGCAGTCTTGAAAATTTCAGAACAGGAAGTTTTTATAGCCCTGAAGAAGAATTGATTGTGTTTTTCAATACAATCATAAATCGTAAATTTGTAAATCAACAATTATAAGATGGAACTCGCAAGTAAGTACAACCCAACAGACATCGAATCAAAGTGGTATCAATATTGGCTGGATAAAGGATTTTTTAGTTCAAAGCCTGATGGTCGCGAACCTTATACTATTGTTATCCCTCCACCCAATGTAACCGGTGTGTTGCATATGGGACATATGCTCAATAATACCATTCAGGATGTTCTTGTTCGTCGTGCACGTATGCAGGGTAAGAACGCTTGTTGGGTACCGGGGACGGATCATGCTTCCATTGCTACCGAAGCAAAAGTGGTTGGAAAACTGGCTGCCGAAGGAATAAAGAAAACAGACCTGACACGTGATGAGTTTTTGGGTCATGCCTGGGACTGGACGCATAAACACGGTGGAATCATTTTGGAACAGCTAAAGAAGCTTGGTGCTTCGTGCGACTGGGATCGTACGGCTTTTACCATGGATGAGACGCGTTCGGAAAGTGTGTTGAAGGTATTTGCTGATTTATATGAAAAAGGATTGATTTATCGCGGTGTACGCATGGTAAACTGGGATCCGAAAGCGTTGACAGCTTTGTCGGACGAAGAGGTGATTCACAAAGAAGTAAACGGTAAACTTTATTATATTAAATATAAAATAGAGGGAGAAGATGGTTATGCTGTGGTTGCAACCACCCGTCCCGAAACAATTTTTGGTGATGTGGCTGTTTGTATCAATCCAACAGATGAAAAAACAGCTTCGTTGAAGGGTAAAAAGGTGATTGTGCCTATTGTAAATCGTGTTGTTCCCATTATTGAAGATGAATACGTAGACGTTGAGTTTGGAACCGGCTTTTTAAAAGTTACTCCAGCGCATGATGTAAATGACTATATGCTAGGCGAAAAATACAACCTGGAAACGATTGATATTTTTAATGATAACGGAACGCTGAATGCTCACGGACTGCAATATGCCGGAATGGATCGCTTTGATGTTCGGAAGCAAATAGAGAAGGATTTGGAAGCAGCTGGTTTGCTCGAAAAAGTGGAAGTATATACCAACAAGGTTGGTTTCTCGGAACGTACCGATGCTGTTATTGAACCAAAGCTTTCGATGCAATGGTTTCTGAAAATGGAAGAGCTTGCTAAGCCGGCATTGAAAGCGGTAATGGAAGATGATATTAAACTTTATCCGGCTAAATTTAAAAACACCTACCGCCACTGGATGGAAAATGTGAAGGATTGGTGTATTTCACGTCAGCTTTGGTGGGGACATCGCATTCCGGCTTATTTCTTGCCGCAGGGAGGTTTTGTTGTGGCACTTTCAAAAGAAGAAGCTTACGAAAAAGCATTAAAGATGGTCAACTATCCATTGACTATAGACGATTTACGTCAGGATGACGACGTGCTTGATACCTGGTTTTCCTCTTGGTTATGGCCCATCTCGGTTTTTGATGGTATCAATAATCCAGAAAACGAAGAAATCAACTATTACTATCCCACCAATGACTTGGTAACTGCTCCTGAAATCTTATTCTTCTGGGTGGCACGTATGATCATTGCCGGATATGAATATAAGGGTGAGATGCCTTTTAAAAATGTATACCTCACTGGTATCGTTCGCGATAAGTTAGGGCGTAAGATGTCGAAGTCGTTGGGTAATTCTCCCGATCCATTGGATTTGATAGCTCACTTTGGTGCCGATGCTGTCCGTTTAGGGATGTTACTTACTTCGCCAGCCGGAAATGATTTGCCTTACGATGACAGTCTTTGCGAACAAGGGCGAAATTTCAACAATAAAATCTGGAATGCTTTCCGATTAGTAAAAGGTTGGGAAGTTGCCGACATTGAGCAACCCGAATCGGCCCGTATGGCGGTAAAATGGTTTGATGCACAGCTCAACAAAACATTGATTGAAATTGATGATCTGTTTTCAAAATACCGTTTGTCGGAAGCATTGATGGCAGTTTATAAATTGTTCTGGGATGAATTCTCATCGTGGTATCTGGAAATGGCAAAACCGGCATATCAGCAACCTATTGATCGTACAACCTACGAAGCAACTCTTGGTTTCTTCGATTCATTGCTAAAAGTGCTTCATCCGTTTATGCCGTTTATTACCGAAGAATTGTGGCAAGCTTTGGAAGACCGCAAAGATGGCGAAAGTATCATGGTGCAGTTGCAACCCAAAGCTCTTGCTGTTGATGAGGCTTTGATTGTGAAATTTGAATATGCCAAAGAAGTTATAGCAGGCATACGTTCGGTTCGTTTGCAAAAAAATATACCAAACAAAGAAAGTCTGAGTTTGCAGATAATTGGTGATCATAAAACAGACTTCAATGCTGTGATATCCAAACTAGGGAATTTGGAAACGATTGAAAGTGTTACCGATAAAGCGGCCGGTTCTATTTCGTTCCTGGTTGGAACCACCGAGTTTTCTATTCCTATGGGAAGCCTGATTAATGTGGAAGAAGAAATCACCAAGATGGAATCCGAGATCAAGTATTACGAAGGTTTTATAGAATCGGTTATGAAAAAATTGGGCAACGAACGATTTGTGGCAAATGCTAAACCAGAAGTGGTGGAAGCCGAACGCAAGAAAAAAGCGGATGCCGAAAGTAAAATAGCTTCGTTGAAAGAAGGAATTGCAGCTTTGAAAAAATAATTCCATTACCATATTCTCTGGATGTGAGAAATAAAAAAAGACCGATCTGAAATTTTAGATCGGTCTTTTTTTATACTGCTTATTTGCCTGGATTATTTCTTTGTGAAATCGCCGGCATACACTAAAACAAGTCTATTCAAATCGAAATATTTTTTGATAGCGGCATTTACTTTATTTACGTCCAACGCTTTTACTTTGTTTTCATAATCGGAATAAGCTTTTATTGTTTTGCCTAATTCCAGATATTTTCTGAGTTGATAAGATAAAAAGTTATCCATGCTCAAACTTGTTTGACGACCTTGAAGCCACGATTTCAGCGAGCTATCATATTCTTCCTTGGAGAATCCTTTATCGATGGCTTTTTTGATTTCTTCCCGAAGTGCATTATCCATTTTGTCCTTATAAATCGGATTGAAGAATGCATAAACTCCCCAGCTTCCTGTTTGGTCAATAGAATTTCCGTTCGTATATGATCCGGCACCATAACTCATACCTTCAGCTTCGCGCAAACGTTGAGGAATTCGGGATGATAAAAATGCACCTCCACCCAACAATTCATTCGCCATTTCTACGGCCGGATAGTCCGGATTTTCTTCACCGATCTTCAGATTTAGATTTCCCATAACAGCAGCGTTTGTCTTGTCGTTTATCTGAACGGTTTGTGTCTGGCTTTTTACATCGAAATATTGTGTCGGGATTCTTTTGTAAGCTATTTTTGGTGTCCATCCGTCGAATGTGTTGTTCAGGAAATTCAAAGCAACTTGTTTATCTACATTGCCAATAAACACCGAGTACGTATTTACGCCTCCGTGAAAGTTTTGGAAGAAATTTTTTATATCTTCCAGTTTTACAGTACTGAGTTCTGCCAGCGTTTCATCAGTAGTAGCTTCGTAGTACGGATGTGTTTTCGGATATTTTGAACTCAAATTCGTAACTTTTTCGCTCGCTACCATTTGCGGATCATTTTTATACGTTTCCAGTTCCGATTTTAGTTCCAGTTTTACTTTTTCAAATTCGCTGGCGTTGAATGATGGATGACGTAGGATGTCATTTATAAGGTCGGTAGCATCTTTCAGGTTTGCTTTATCACTGCTGATGTTAATTGATACAGCGTTTACGCTGGCATATAAGTTTAAGTTGGTTTTATATTTATTCAACAAATCATTAATCTCTTCTTTTGATCTTGTGAGTGTACCGGTCTTTAGCATTCTGGCTGTAAGTGCTGCAATCAACGATTTGTTGCTCAAGGTAGATTCGCTTCCTACTCTCATAAGTATACTTCCTTCAACTTTGTCTCCTTTGGTTGGCTTGTTTAGCAGGAGGTATTTCCCTCCGGAAGCAAGTTTACCTTCTTCCGATAGTTTCAGAATGTTCTCTACGGAGGCGTCAAATTTGCCTGCAGCAGGATCCATTGTTTTTCCTTTGTAGTTATTTACCAGCGAAGATATATCATTGATTTCTTCCACCTTTGTCCGTTGAGTTTTACTGTCTGGAATAAATTTACCCCAAGTTCTGTTGGTGGTCAGGTAATATTTCTTTGCTGCATTCTGTATGTCGGCCAAAGTTAGTTTCTCCACATTGTCGCGATACAGAAAGAATAAACGCCAATCGCCGGCACCAATATATTCTGTCAGAGTAATAGTAAAATTAATGGTTTTGTTGAATGTGTTTTCAATGTTTTTTATTAACTCATTTTTAGCTCTGGTTAGATCTGCTTCGGTAAAAGTCATTTCAGGTACTTTATTCATTGTCGACAGAAAGGCTTCCTGAGCAGCATTTATATCTTTATCTTTGGGTACTTCGCAGGCAAAATAGCTGAACCCCGGATCTTTTAGTGTTGGCGCATAGCCGTAAATGGAACTTGAAAGCTTCGTGTCTACCAATGCTTTATATAAGGGTCCCGAAGGATTGTTTGTCAGGATTGAAATCAAGGCATCATTAGCAGCATAATCTTTGTCGGGTACGCTTGGTGTGTGATACATCATAGCCATATATTGAATGTCTCCATTGCGTCTGAGTTCAACAGAACGTTCTCCATCCTGAGGGGGTTCAACGGTGTAGGTTTGTTCGATGGGGACAACAGATTTTGGTATGGATGCAAAGTATTCTTCAATCCATTTAAGCGTTTGTTTTTCGTCAAACTTTCCGCCCACAATCAGGGTAGCATTGTTAGGTTGATAATATTTCTGGTAGAATTTCTTTAACCGGTCTGCTTTTACCCTTTCAATATCTTCTTTGCTTCCGATGGTTGATTTTCCATAATTATGCCATAAGAAACCTGTGGACACTATTCGTTCTTCCAGTATAGAAGCCGGATTGTTTTCGCCGATTTCGAATTCGTTTCTCACAACCGAGAATTCTTTATCCAGGTCAGATTGTAAGATGGCGGAGGTAACCATTCTGTCAGCTTCCATGTCTAATGCCCACTTAAGGTTTTCATCGGTAGCAGGCAGAATTTCGTAATAATTTGTTCGGTCATAATAGGTTGTTCCATTAGCAGAAGCTCCTTTGTCGGCAATAGCCTTTTTGATGTCCGTAAATCTGGCGGAGCGCTTGAATAACATGTGTTCAATCAGGTGAGCCATTCCTGATTCGCCGTAACCTTCGTGACGCGAGCCTACACCATAAACAATGTTCACAATTACATTCGACTGAGATTGATCATGTGCTAAAAGCACCTTCAGCCCATTCGGAAGGCTGTAAGCCTTCACCCCTTCCACAGAGGTCTCAAAATTACAAGTTTGTGCATTGCTCAGTGTAACAACCATGAAAGCAAAACACAGAAGAAAGATTTTTTTCATTTTACGATGGTTTTAATTAATATATAAAATTGATAATTTTTTTTTCCCTTTCTACTATTGTTTAAACAAAAAAATGATTGAAATTCAGAAGTGTAGTTACCTATGAATTCAAATTTGTATTTATAAAAAACAAAAATATAAGTTATAAACATTCCTTGCCGTATTTATTAATAAAGATTATGATAATAAAGCGAAAAAATGAATTAAACATGATTTTGTCCGTTGTTTTCATATCTATTGAGTCAGCTCGGGGAGCGTTGATCCTTTTCGCTGGTTCTCAATATTAATGCTGGTTGCCGGCTTATATTCTTCTCTTTTTTCTTGCCAGTTGGACTGGAAAACTCTAACTTTGCATTCGTATTAATAAACAGATAATTATGATACCGACATATAAAGAACTTTGTCTTTTTGCTTGTGATGTGGCTCGCTCTACAGGAAAATTTATGGCTGAAGAACGTGTTGGATTTGATTCTTCGAAAATAGAATTTAAAGGATTGCATGACCTGGTAAGTTATGTGGATAAAGAATCGGAAAAACGTATTATTGCCGCTTTGCAGGTTGTTTTGCCTGAGTCGGGTTTTATTGCTGAAGAAGGAACCTGTTCCAAACGGGGTGAACGTTTTAATTGGGTGATTGACCCATTGGATGGTACTACAAACTATATTCAGGGAGTACCAATTTATGCCGTAAGTATCGGTTTGCTGGATGGAGACGAATTGGTGTTGGGTGTGGTATATGAAGTAGGACGTCAGGAGTGTTTTTATGCATGGAAAGATGGCGGAGCATATCTGAATAACCAACCGATTCAGGTTTCTACACGCAACGATATGCATAATGCTTTGTTGGCAACCGGCTTTCCATATTCCGATTTTAGTCGGATGGATGAATATATCGAATTGCTGAAATGGACCATGACCAATGCACGTGGTGTTCGCAGACTAGGATCGGCTGCTACCGATTTAGCTTATGTGGCATGCGGACGGTTTGATGTATTTTGGGAGTATGATCTCAAACCCTGGGATGTGGCTGCCGGAGCAATTATTGTAAAAGAAGCTGGTGGAGTTGTTACTGATTATAAAGGTGGGGACAATTATCTTTTTGGTAAAGAAATTGTGGCCTCAAATGGATTATTGACTCTCCCTATTAAATAAACTGCCCCTAAACTTCGACAAACTGTTTTGGAATATACCACAGAGCGACTTTATCGCCCTTGTCGGGTTGTAATAACAATAAAAAATAACGCTGCAAGCAGGCTTAAACCACTGGTTGCTATATGATAATTAAGCCGTCAGGCACTATAAAAGGATAATATTTATGCTGATCAACGAACGAGATACACGTCACGAACGCTTATTGCAGGTGGCTGACGAAATGATGACTGCTGCCCGCACAGCTCCAAAGGGAAAAGGTTTTGACATTATAGAAGTGGCTATGGTAACCGGGGATACTATTGATTATTTGTCTAAAGCAATGCTTGCATATAGTCAGAAAACAGGTTTTAAGTTTATAACCCGCGATGCCGAAAATATATTGCATGCCGGGGCTATTATCCTTATAGGTACTAAACAAAAGGTTCATGGATTGAACTGTGGATATTGCGGTTTCGATACTTGCTTTGAAAAAATGACGCATCCCGACATTCCCTGTGCACTAAACACGGTGGATGTGGGTATTGCTATCGGCTCGGCCTGTTCGGTAGCTGCCGATCATAGGGTGGATAGTCGTGTGATGTTCTCAGTAGGCAGAGTGGTACAGGAGTTGGATCTCTTACCAGGTTGCAGTAATATTTATGGTATTCCGATTAGCTCCTCTTCGAAGAATCCTTTTTTTGATCGTATTTCCAAAAGACCCAATACAAACTCTATTACAGAATAAGAGTTTGTAGACAAACCTCAATTTGATATGTGAATCTAAAATCAGCATTCGAAAATGCCCTGATTTTGGTACTTGATGAGCTTCACTTCTGTCCTGTTTTGATGGGATAAGAATTTCTGAAATGTGTTTGAAAATCAAGAATATACTATTATTGGTTTTAATTGTTTATTTGAATAGCTTTTATGGAATCAACCCTTATTTCATCAAAAGATAAACTTTGGACACAAAGTTTTATCAGTGCTTGCGCGGGTAACTTTTTGCTCTTTTTTGCCTTTTATCTCTTGCTTCCCATTCTACCTCTTTATTTGATAGACCGGTTTCATTCTACTAAATCTATGGTGGGTATAATTTTATCCTGCTATACGTTGGTGGCCTTAATTGTACGCCCGATTGCCGGATTTGTTCTGGATATGTTCAACCGCAAACCTATTTATTTACTGGCTTACGGGCTTTTCTCGCTTACATTTATAGGTTATCCCCTGGCATCTTTTATCTCTATGTTTTTGTTCATTCGTATTTTACATGGATTGGCATATGGGGTGGTAAGTACAGCCGGAAGTAGTCTGATAGTTGATATTATGCCGGCTTCCCGTCGGGGAGAAGGCCTGGGCTATTTTGGTGTAGCCAATAATATTGCCATGGCCATGGGTCCAATGATTAGTTTGTTTATGCACGATTATTATTCCTACGATATTATTTTTTATATGGCTATCGGTAGCGGACTCGTTGGATTTATTGTTGCATCAACCGTCAAATCGAATAAAAAAGTGGATAAAACCGTGAAGCAACCGATCGTTTTCGACCGTTTTTTTCTGCTTAAAGGGCTTAAAGCAGGTTCCAGTTTGTTTTTGTTAGCCATCCCGTATGGAATGCTCACTACCTATGTAGCTATTTATGGCCGGGAGTTGGGAATTAAAGCAGGGATGGGAATTTTCTTTTCGCTGATGGCAGCGGGTCTGATTGGTTCGCGTATGTTTGCTGGCAAAATGGTAGACAGGGGTAAACTTGTAAAAGTGATAACGTGGGGAATTCTGATTTGTGTCCTTGCCTTCTTTACATTGTCCGGATTGAATCGTCTGGCTGTATCTGCTTATTCTGTTTCGTTGGTTACGTTATTGTTTTACTTGGTAGCAATAGTGCTTGGGGTTGGTTACGGCATGTTGTTCCCTGCTTTCAATACCTTGTTTGTCAATCTGGCTCCAAACAACCGGCGTGCAACGGCCAATTCAACTTATTTGACCAGTTGGGATATTGGTGTTGGTGCCGGTTTGGTGTTAGGAGGTCGATTGGCCGATACCACAGGTGGTTTGTCGCTCGCTTTTCTTATGGGAGCGTTTGCAGTATGTCTTTCGTTTATACTTTTTACCCGAATTGCCGGACCCCATTTTGTTCAGAATAAATTGCGATAATCTATTTCAGGGCCTAAACTTCCGTTTAGTCTTCAGTCTCCGAAAATTCGCGTTCAGCAATTGCCTGATAGGATTTTGCACATGTTACGAATTCGGAAATCAATTCCGATTTTGTTTCAAAGACATTACCAACCACTACAAGGTCTGCTCCTGCATCAAAAGCAGCGATCAATTGTTCTGTTGTTTTAATACCTCCTCCTACAATAAGCGGAAGTGATAACCCATGTTTTACATACTTAATCATCTCGGCAGGTACAACTGTGCTTGCACCACTTCCGGCTTCCAGATAAACCATGCGCATGCCGAGTAATTCAGCTGCAACAGCAGTAGACAGCGCAATTTCATTTTTGTCGCGTGGAATAGGGCGCGTGTTGCTGATATATTCCACTGAACTTGGTTTTCCGCCGTCAATCAATAAATAACCTGTAGGAATAACTTCAATGTTTGATTTTTTTATGGCAACCGACGAAGTTACGTGTTGTCCAATCAAAAATTCTGCATTACGACCAGATAAAAGAGACAAATACAGTAAGGCATCTGCTTTGGTACTGAATTGTGATGCATTCCCCGGAAATAAAATAACAGTTGAATTTACTTCTTCTTTAAGTAATTCTATCAGTGAATCTACAGGTGTCACCGCATGACTTCCTCCTACAAAAATAAAATCGGGAGCATTCGATTTCAGCGCGGCTATAGTACTTGACAAAATACTTCCCCGGCATTGATCAGGGTCAAGTAACACTGCAAACATTTTGTGATTTGCTTCTCTTTTAAGTAAGATAGTTTTGTATATGTTCTTCATATTGTATATGTTTTTTTAATCCACACAATACACCAGGGTGTATGCTGAATTCTGAATATAGTGTAACTGATATAGTTTTTTTGTTAGTATATGCTGAGCTATAATTTTACCCGAAGGTTTTACTTCAAAAGGAAAAATCCGCAACTGATTGGCAAAGTCAATAGCTTCTTTGCCTATAATTTTATATAAACTTTCTTTTACCGACCATGCCAGTTGTAATTGTTTTATATTTTTCCCGTTTGACAAATCCTGATGTTCCCGCGGACTTAAAAAGCGGGCGCAAACCTTTTGAATTTTATCGGTCGGGCATTCGATGTCAATACCCGTACAATGTGTGGCATGAGCCATTACGGCAATCCAGTTCTTACTATGCGAAATACTGATATGATAACTCTTGTCCGGAAGCAATGGCTTTCCATTTGTATCATGTTCAATTCGCGTCTCTTTTCCCAGTAATGCTTTCATAGCCACCCGTACACCCAGAAACTCACGTTTGCGTTTCTCAGAGGCTATTCCATTTAAATCATTCTCGTGGAACAAACCTAATTGATTCTTCAGTTCTTCAACGCTTTCGGTCAGATTCCATACTAATAATTTAGCATCTTCGGTGGAAATGAAATTACTTGTTGGCATAGGTAAAGAGTTGATTTAAATTGAACAAACAGTTATTTTTTCCATTCAAAACTTTCCATAATCCGAACCACATCTTCACGAATATAATTCGACATAGGTGCTATGGAGTCTTTGTTTGGTACATTATTGAAATACAACGCACCGCGGAAGAAATGCTGCGTGCTGTCGGTTAATATAAACTGAACTGACGAAGCGGTATTTCCGGCCAGATCATAAAGAATCCCGTGAACATTTTTCTCCGGATGAGAAAACACTTTCTCGCCAATTCCGTCGGCCCGTACGCTGTGTTTATAAACAATTTTGCGGGTATCTTCAAGCAAATTAATCAGATTCCCTTTTACCGGTTTGAAACTGCAATAAATACTTGCATTCAGTTTAGGATAATAAATATCAACCCAGTATTTTTCGCCATGCGCATCTCTACTGATTAGCTTCGCATTTTTGGGTAAGTCAAAACGGTAAGGCAGTCCCAACGTATCAATAGTTCTATAGGCATGTTTTGGCAAATCTACCCTGAAATATCCATAAGGACGTGGAATAGAACTTTTACCACATCCGGTTAAAAAGATTGAAATGCAAATAATCAGATATATAATGGAAGAACGAAATAGCTTCATTTATAATTCGGTTTAATATTCTGTGCAACGATTAAATCAGTCTAATCCTGATTTTTTGAAATCGTCTTTTATATAGAGTTTTACTTTCTTTATGCGACGGTTGTCGGCGGCAACAATCTCAAAAACGTAGCGACCATAACCAATCCGTTCGTTTTTAGCCGGGATATCTCCTTTTAATTCAAGTATAAGACCGGCCAGCGTTTCAACTTCTTCGGTTACTTTCACGAAATCCTCTTCTTCAATTTCGGCAATCTTGAAAAAGTCGTTTAATAATATTTTAGCTTCAAATATAAAAGTGTGATTGTCTATTTTGGTAAATAACAGTTCTTCATTATCATATTCATCGCTGATATCGCCAACAATTTCTTCCAGAATATCTTCAAGTGTTATCAGACCTGAAGTGCCACCATATTCATCCACTACCATAGCCAGGTGAACCCTGTTTTCCTGAAATTCATTTAATAAGTCATCAATCATTTTTGTTTCCGGAACAAAATAAGCCTGACGAACCAAACTCTGCCAGCGAAAATTGGCAGGTTTATCCAGATGTGGTAACAAATCCTTACCATAAAGTAATCCTTTGATATTGTCGCGGGTTCCTGTGTAAACGGGGATGCGTGAGTATCCGGACTTGATAATAAGTTCGAGTAGTTGTTTGTAATTGGTTTTAATGTCCACTACTACCATATCCACTCGTGAAGTCATAATGTCCACGACCTGAATATTTCCGAATTTAATAATTCCTTCCAATAGCTCGGTATCTTCATCTTTACTGTTCGACGTTAATTCCAATGCATGCGACAATTCATCCATTGATATGTTGGAATGATTATGCCTGGCCAACTTACGATTGACGATGGAAGTAGAGTTTACCAGAAAGCTGACGAAGGGGCCGAATAACTTTTCGAGAGTTGATAAATACGGCACTGTATATGAGGCTGTTTTTCGTGCAAATTGAGTAGCATACACCTTTGGTACGATTTCTGCAAAAAGCAGGATGGCAAAGGTGATGATAATGGTTTGAAAGATGAATCCTAAAACAGGAGCACTGTCAAAATTCAAAACAGTGGTAGTAAAATGGGTCAGTAAAAGGATTACGGCAACATTTACAAAGTTGTTAGCAATCAGTATAGTGGCCAGTAGTCGTTGTGGCGTTTGTAGCAGACGCAAAATGTTATGATCGGCTTTTCGTTCGCTATCTCCCAGTTCGTTCATGCTTTGTGGATCGAGCGAAAAGAAAGCAACTTCAGCGGCAGAGATTATACCGGAAAAACCGAGCAATAATATGCTTACTATCAGCGAAATTATAGCCGAAAGAGTTACCGGGTGAACGGTGATACCTGCAAATGTAGAATATAAGACGTCAGTTTCCAATGAATTCTGATTTTAAGAAAATACTAGTCAAAACATAATTTCCACTACTGCAAAAGTAGTTATTTTTTTTGAAAGAAAAAGGATTAAATTAACGATAATAGACCCAGTTTTCAATTCATTATGCAAATTCAAAACAGAAACCAAAGCCCGACAGGTACGGCTTTGGCTTTTATTTAGCATTTAGATTCAATATATTTTGTTGCTACCTCTATTCGGTTGTTGTCCGGATCAAAAGTCTCAAATTCATAATAACCATCACCTGTTTTTCGGGGACCTTTTGCTATTTCAAACCCTGCCTGTCGGAGTAGTACTGCTTTTTCATCCACTTCATGCATGCTGTTCAGCCCGAATGCAAGATGCATTTGCTGCTGTTGCGGATTATTATTTGTGTTGTTACCCTTTAGTTCGGGTTTCGACATGATCTCCAGCCGTGCTCCTGATGCAAACGAAAGAAAATAACTCTCAAAACCTGTAAGTGGGTTGCTATACTTCTGATTGGCAATGCCACCCATATAAAGAGCGTAATATTCTTTGAGTCTTTCCAGCTCATCTGTCCAGATACCAATATGTTCGAGCGTCATAACAATAATTGAATAATAAATAATATGAATATCCGCTTTGTTACCTAAAATAATATCGATAGATATTATCTTTTGTGGACTTAAAAAAACAATTCACCACTAAAGCCACAACAAGGTACACAAAAGTCAGAAATGAAAATCTTGAGCTATATATCGTCTACATTTTCAAGGAAACAAAAGCTAAGTTTTTATTTTATAAAAACTTTTGTGATCCTTTTGTGCCTTTTGTGTTTTTTTTTGCTTAGGTAAAATAAAGGATAATCGTATAAATAATAATGCGAATCAGTAGTTTAAAAATAGTCCGTAGGACTTATATATCTATAGAATAAAGAGATATGTATGTTATTGTCCGTAGGACATTCCCTCTTTTTTAGGTGTATCCCCTACAGGGAATTGGTTGTATCTGTTTTCATTTTCTATTGATATGTAATTCCCTACGGGAAACAACTCACTATAAATAGAATGTGCATGTATTCAGCTCCTGATTCGCATTAATAATGAACAAGGAATGCTGTGTCCTCTACAGGCTATCTTCAGATAAACAATCTCTTAACTAGTAACTCTATAGCTTGTAGCTCCCAACTTCTTACTCCCAACTACCCATTTGTAACTCGTAACTAATTACTCGTAACTATATCATTTGTCTTTGACCGATACGATTTTGTCTACAACAAATTTATTGACACCCCGCCAAGGCAATACGCCCAGGTATTCGTTATAATGAAGCTCCACGGTTTTGCCACTACATCGCATCAGCGAATCGGCAACAACTCTATCCTGTACCGAAAAAGGAAATTCGTATGACTGCACTGTTCCTGCATTTGCCGAGCGAAATCCTGTCTGAATCATTTTTCCTTCGTAGGTTTTAAAGACAAAACCTTTCCGAACCAGATAATTTAGTTCACCGGTTTTTACACCTTCGCCAAATACAAAATAAAATTTGAAAAATATCCAGACAACGAACACTACAAAGGCCACAAGCGTTCCAATAGTAAGTCCTTTTTTTACTTTCGGATTCATATTTTTTTGATTGAAAGTGATTATGGATACAAATATAAGTCATTTTTTTCGATTGAATTAAAATATTCTAAAAAAGAAACCGCCTGTAACCCGAAATTGGCTATCTTTACAACGTTTTCGAAGCTAAAGGCACTGCTAGGGGACACAATTACTGTTGATTTGTAAATCGATAAAATATAGAACATTATGGAAGATAAATTAGTTACACTTGCTATTCGTACTTTTCAACGGGCGCAAATGATTAAGACTGTTTTAGAAGAGAACGGAATTGAAACGGTGATTCATAATCTGAATCTGGAACATCCCGAACTGGCAGTTGGTGTTCGTGTTCGTATCAAAGAAAGTGATTTGCCCAGTGCACTGAAAATAGTGGAAGAAATGGAAAGTGCCTGGGAACAAGAACCAGCTACTGAGAGCGTTGAATCACAAAAAATATTGATTCCTATCGATTTTTCCGATCAGGTACCGAAAATGATTGATTTCGGATTCCATTTTGCCGACGTACTTGCGTGCGAAGTTGTATTTCTTTATGTGTATTTCAGTCCGGCATTTACCATCTCATCCAATAATGATATAAGCACTTACAGTATAAGCGATAGTGAATTGCTTCGTCGTATTACCAGTTCGGCCAAGGCGGAAGTGGAAACATTAACGTCTACCATCAAGGCCCGTATAGCCAAAGGTGAGCTCCCGAATATTCCATTTACGTTTAAAATGAAAGAAGGAGTCCCCGAAGACCAGATTCTGGATTATTGTAAAAAACATAAACCGGCCCTGGTAGTGATGGGAACGCATGGCAAAAAGATGACCAAAGAATTAATCGGTAGTGTAACCGCCGAAGTAATGGAAGCCTGTATTTCGCCTGTGTTTGCCGTACCGGTGTTAATGACTATGCAATCGCCCGATGACATTAAGCGAGTGGCATTCCTCACTAACTTTGATCAAAAGGATTTAATTGCCATCGACAGGGCTATCTCGCTTTTTGCTTCGGAAAAAGTAGAAATGTATTTCATTCATGCTTCGGATAAAAATCAGGCCTGGAGCGAAGTGATGCTGGCTGGTATCAAATCATATTTTTCTCATCATTACCCTTTGCTCAATACCAACTACGAATTGCTGGATGCCAGCGACTCTCCGGAATTATTGAACAACTATATGGTTACTCACCAAATTAATGTGTTGGCCTTCAATGCCCGTCGTCGGAATTTATTTTCAAGACTCTTTAATCCAAGTCTGGCTTACAAAATGGTATTACATTCCGATACGCCGCTATTTGTCACTCACGTATAGTTGATAGTTACGAGTTACATTAGAGGGTGATATTTACATTTAGCCACGCTGTGGGACAGAATGTTTTTTCAATAGACCCTTTCTATTTATAACTTGTATAATGTCTGTTCCATTCATAAAGCTATCACTAACCATTAATCGCTTAAGTGTATGTCCAGTATTAGTTTATATTAAAAAAATCTGTATAAACTGCCCCCAACTCCCTAAAGGGGGCTACCGAAGTGCGATATGTGCAGAAAGAATCAACATTTTCACACGGCAAAAGTCCCCTTTAGGGGATTTAGGAGTGGATCGAAATAGTATAAACTAATTTCGAACATGTACTTATCATTAATAATTTATCATTGACAATTTATCACTTATCACTCATAATTAATCTCTTCTCATTGAATCATCACATCAACATACACCGGTAGATGATCGGAGAAACCTCCCTGATATTTCATGCCGGCATAGGTACGGAACGGCTGTTTTCCCATATAGTTTGTATCGTTTTCGAGCAGGAAGTCGGCATCAAAAAAGTGCGCATTCTCTTGTCGGGTCGAAACTGTGCTTTTAGGGTTTAATAAATTGCCCGATACAATGATTTGATCCAGTGCACCCCATTCACCAAGGTGTTTGTTGGAACCTTTGCCTTCGGCATGCAGTTTATACATCAGGTTATAAAGTTTCCCTGTGGCTATGGAGTCGGAGAGAGGCTGTGCCTGCAATCCTTCGCTCATACTGGCATTGGTTGGATAATCATTAAAGTCGCCCATAATGACGATATTGGCTTTTGCATTGGCAGCAAACAAACTATCTACCCGGGCACGAACCACCGAAGCCACAAACCGTCTTTTGCCTTCCGATTCTTTTTCGCCACCCAGCCGCGATGGAAAATGACAGATAAAAACATGCAGTGTATCGCCGGTAGGTAAAATCCCCGAAGCAAATAACAAATCGCGCGTACGACTTCCCGGGCTTTCGGGGTAACGAATGCGAATGGCTTCATCGTGTATGGGTTTAAACAGTTGAGGTTGGTATAGAAGAGCGACATCTATACCCCGCGGATCGGGCGACTCGTGATGTAAATATTTATATCGCAGATTTTTTAAACCCGAATGATGTGTCAGATCCAGCAAGCAGCGCTCACTTTCCACTTCACACAATCCTACCAGCGCCGGTGCATCCCAACCACCTATGGCAGTAATTACTTTGGCAATATTGGCCTGCTTTTTTTCGTATTTCGAAAAATTCCAGACTCGTTGGCCGGTAGTTAAAAACTCATTATCATTGGTGGTTGAATCATCCACACAGTCGAAAAAATTCTCCACATTATAACACATAATCCGAACAAGCAGCTTCTCGTGTTGTCGTGCCTGTAATCCGAGAAAAACGAAGAAACAACTCAACAGGGCAATTTCCTTTTTTAAAGTCTGATTCATAAGCATTATTAATGATAAATTATTAATGATAAATTATCAATTATGACAGATAAATGGTTAACAATAAGTGATAAGTATTTCGTGATTAATGATTATCCTTTATTTTACCTGTTTTATAAAAAACGTTGTAATTCTTATTTTTCAGGATTGTAGTGAATTGCTCTTGAAGTTTACAACAAAAAAGATCTATCGAAATTATTTCACCACTAATCGCTAATAACTAGATGCTAATCGCTAATAGCTGATCGTTACACATAGTTATAGCAAGTACCAGTAGTTGTTTCACAATTTTCCAGAGTTCCGATATAATCCGTATATCGTGGATATCTGTTTTTTGTTTGATGCTTTTGTAGTAATCCTCTATAGTGTTGCTGGTGATGTTCATAAGCTTTTGTATATTTTTCCGGCTTTCACCCGCGCAGTGGAGTTGCATAACTTTCTCTTCGCGTGGCCTGAGCCGAACTCGTTGAAAACCGGCTGAAAAAGGATGGTCTTCACTGTAATTATCGGGTGGATTCGTAAAATGTCGAAACTGAGGAAAATTATCCATATTGACCCTTTTGCTGGTTATTATAAAGAGTGAAGGGTATATCTCATTCTTCTCGTATATCGGGGCAATGCAGTGTATATAGCTGTGATATTCATTGTCTTTTTCCAATAATCGGTGAGAACAGTAAAGTACTGTCGTAAACTGTCCCGTATCATGCTCCATCATCATTTTACAATACTCCATCGTTGTTTTAGCCCAAAACTCCAGATCATCGGGGTGTGTCAGATGGTTTATATGCAGTCTGTTTTTCAACAGAGCAACACATACAGGTACATGCATTAATTGTTTTTGATATCGTAGTTGTGAATAGATAATCCGGTCTTCGATAGGGCTGTAGAGTGTAACCCCGATTTCGCTTAGCGTAGTGGTGCTACTCAGCTGTTCAATATATTCCTGCTGAAATTTTTTGCCATCCTCTGTGAGTGTTAGCGGATAGTGCGAAATTAATGTTTCAAACTCCTGTTCATACTGAACTTGTTGCGAATGTGCAGCCATAGTATTATTATTTTTAAGGTTGATAGAAATAAAAAATTTCCCCCGGCAGAAGTAACAGCAGCTGATTTCTGTTGGGGCATTAACGCCGGGCTTTATTTTTTTGTATAACTAACAAAATCGGATAGTTGTTTAGTTATAAACAGTACTTACCTGCTATTTTTCAAATAAATTAATAATTATTTGCACGATTAGCCTGTTTACCCCATCCCAGGGGGGATTGATAAATTTCTTGCAATCCATTTATTTTGCCATCATAAAAATAAGACGCTCTTTGAACTCTGTAACCAAGCTGAAATGTCGTATCACACCTGCGATATTCAATTTATCAAATAATAAAGAAGCAATAAGGATTGTGAAACAATTTTGTAGGTCTGTTACAAGATTTCTTACATACATGAATCAGAATTTATCATATTATAAATCGAAAATATCATGTTATAGATTCAATTTATCACATTATAAATCGAAAATATCATATTATAAATTCAATTTATTGTATTATAAATCAAAAACATCATGTTATAGATTCAATTTATCACATTATAAATCGAAAATATCATATTATAAATTCAATTTATTGTATTATAAATCAAAAATATCATGTTATAAATTGAATTTATTATATGGTAAATCAAAAATATCATATTATAAATTGAAAAAAGGATTTGATAAACTAAACATTTTTAAGTGGAATAAGAAAATCTTATTTTAGTTCATAACTCTATATTCTAACGTTATATTTATTTTCTATATCTATTGTTTTTGAGGTTATTAACTATTATTACTTATCAAAAAAATCACAAAGCTTATGGCAAAAATAAGTTTGAATTTTTCACAAAACGCGTACTCCGATGCTTCGTTGAAGGTAAAAGCTTCGACAGTGGCTAGTGCCCTTGATGGAAATGAATATTTTCCTACACTCAAGGATAATGTAGCTACTTTGAGGGTGAAGATTACAACTTTTGATGATTTTCTGTCCAAAATGGAGAGTGGTAACAAACAGTGGACGGCGCAAAAAAATGTTGCACGTGCCGATTTGACTGACACTATGACTGACACCGGACGTTTGGTCCAGAATATCAGTAAAGGTGACGAGGTGATACTACTGAGTTCGGGATTCGATCTTTATCGGAAACCGGTTTACGTGGAGATACTCGATCAGGTGTATAATGTAACTGTAAAACCGGGTAAAATTCAGGGAACTCTGGTGGTGGAATGGGATATAGTGGATCATGCTCATAGTTATGAAGTGCGGTATGCCCGCTTACCAATAACTGAAAGTACTGTTTACACTATTGTGACTACTACCCGACACAGTATTACCCTCGAGGAACTTGTACAGGGACAGCAGTATGTTATTCAGGTAGCAGGTGTCAACTCTGATCCTCATCGGGCATGGAGTATTGAAGTGACAAGCTATGTAATGTAACAGTTTCCAGCTATGCAGGGTTTCGGTAAATGTGCATGCCAGCTCTTGTATCTGTAATTGTTGACACATCAAAAACTAAAACCGTTTAGACTTGCGAGCTAAACGGTTTTTTTGTCAACTGTCAACATGAAAATAGTAAGTAGTTGCTCCCCCTCGTTTGTAACGAGGGGGTAACTGGTAAAGCATTTATAATGCAAATTATAAACCGCATTGTTACAAACAATAAATCACAATCCTGCCCCCCTCGTTTGTAAACAAGGGCTAACTGGTAAAGCATTTTTTAATGCAGATTATAAAACACATTGTTGCAAACAATGAACCACCAACCCCTCGTTTGCAACGAGGGGCTAACTGGTTCTGCATTTTTAATGCAGATTATAAACTGTATTGTTGCAAGCAATGAACCACAATCTTCCCCTTCGTTTGTAAACGAGGGGTAACTGGTTCTGCATTTTTAATGCTGATTATAAAATTACATTGTTACAAACAATGAACCACAACCCCCTCGTTGCAAACGAGGGGGAGAGGAAGGTTTCCAATTACATAAAACAGCAGATTTTAGATAGTTTGTGATTTATTTTCTGAAATACTTGTTTTTGTTAAGTGAATTATTTAGTTTTGTGGAGTGAAATTATTTTCTGCATCTATGCCTTGTTTGCAACGAGGGGTGGGTAGAAAAAAGATAGTAAAATATAAGTTAGACTTTATGCTTAGACTAAATCTATTAATATTGACAATTTTGAATTGTTATTTATTGACAGCACAAAAAAATCATGTAGAGAGCAGCATGATTACATTAAACTATAATTATCAATTAGGTAAAAGTTACAAATACAAAAAAACAACTAATCGAGATAGAGATAAAACATACTCTTACATTTCTATTCTACCTATAGATACAACGATAAATAGCAATGTCTTGTATGAATTTTGTATAGACTCATGTGGATATTATGTTGACTCAAGGAGAATAACGACTAAAAAGGAAGAACTGGGAAATGCCAAGATTCATATCCTTTATAACAAATATGGCTCAAATTTAAAAACGGATTTACTGAATCAAAGAAACAACAAATATTTATTGAAATCAGATGACTCAGATGATGAAAGATTCTTTGAGCTTTCTAAAGGCCCAATTCAAGTTGGACAAACATGGCTTACAAGGAAGGCTGATGAATTTGGTTTATATGGCACAAAATACAAAAGCCTCAGAAATATCATTATTGGAATTGAAAGCAAAAACGGTCATGATTGTTTTCGAATTGACTTTAGTGGTTCTTCTACTGACATAAGAAAGTCAGATGACTATACTCAGACTGACAATGGAATAATAAATGGAAGTATTTGGCTTGACAAAGAAAGGAAAATTGTAATTGCAATGGAGTCTGAAGTTTCGATACAAGGCAGTAAAGCAAAGCATCCTGGATTTTCAGGGAATGCACCAATAAAAGCGTCTTCATATAGTACTTCGATTGAATTAATTGAATAAAAAAAGATATCTTCCTCCCCCTCGTTTGTAACGAGGGGTAACTGGTTTTGCATTTGTAATGCTGATTATATATAAAATACATTGTTGTAAACAATGAACCACCAACCCCTCGTTTGTAACGAGGGGGAGTTTTTGTTTTTATAATTTTGTAAATAAAAGCCTTTTGCTATGGCGAAAAGAGAAGCAATTAATTATTAATCATTCTATATTATGTCAAAAAACAAGTATTTATTTCCGTTAATTGTAATGGCTTCGTTGTTTTTCCTTTTTGGATTTATAACAACGATGAATAACTCAACGATTGAGTTTCTCAAAAATGCATTTGGTTTAGATGATGTTCAGAAACAGCTTCCAAACACGTTTTTCTATGGTGCTTATATTCTTTCTGTTCCTGTTGGTTATGTGCTGACAAAAATTGGTTATAAAAATGGAGTATTAGCCGGTTTGGCATTAATAGCTCTTGGCTTTTTTCTTTGTATTCCCGGGGTGTCATTTGGTTATTATGGCTTTTTAAGTACGGTTTCTGTTTTTGCTATTGGAGTGGTAATTTTACAGGTTGTGGCAGCTCCTTATGTCAATGCATTGGGTAGTCCTGAAACTGCAGCCAGTCGACTAACATTGACAAATGCATTAAATTCGGTGGCAACTGTTATTGCTCCTATCTTTGTATCGGTTCTTTTAGTAACCCCAAAACTAAGTCCTGGTCAGGCTATGTCAAATAGTGAGATATCACACATTGTTAGTCGCCCGTTTTTGATGATCGGGATTGTTACTACCGTGATTTTAGTGATTATGTTTTTATTGAAACTCCCTGAAATTAAAGTTGAAGAAGAAAAAACGAGTACCGGCGAATTAAAAACGTACAAATCCAGTCCGTATAAGTATACTCACCTTTGGTTGGGCTCGTTGGCTATTTTCTTTTATATGGGTATTGAAATAGGCATTCCAAGTTTCCTGGCCGACTATGTGAAAGATCATCTGAAAATGGACATTACCACAATTAATACCACCGATATTCTGAAATATTACTGGGGTGGCTTAATGGTTGGTCGTATTCTGGGAATTTTTATCCTTCGTTCTTTCAAACCAAGAACTATTCTTACCCTCTGTGCTGTAGGTGGTGCTGTCTTGTTAGGTTCATCAATAGCTATTGGTGCCAGTAGTGCAACAGTGGCTCTGTGGTTGTTTCTAGGCACAGGTTTGTTCCATTCCATTATGTGGCCGGTAATTTATAATCTAGCTCTTGAAGATTTAGGACCACACGCAAAAGTAGGTTCGGGCGTAATTGCAACTTCGGTGATTGGTGCTGCTTTATTAATGCCACTTATGGGTGTCATTAAAAGCTCAACAACTGTTGTGGTAGCCGTAAGTTGTTTATTCATATATTATATGTATATGGTGTTTTTTGCAGTAAAAGGATCTAAGATCAGGTAATATATTCCTAATCAATATCTCCTCCCCCCTTGTTGCAACGAGGGGACAACTGGTTATGCATTTGCAATGCTGATTATATAAACATGCACTGCGAAATACATTGTTTAAACAATAAACTACAAACTCACCTCCCCTTCGTTTGTAACGAGGGGTAATTGGTTTCGCATTTTTAATGCAGATTATAAACCGCATTGTTTTAGACAATTAACCACCTTTCCCTCATTGCAAACGAGGGGGAGAGAAATAGAATCGATATGAATAGAAAGTTTTACATTAGCACATTGCTTTTGATGTTTATCCAATCATCTTTTGGGCAGAAAGTTCCAACTTATCAGGATAGTATTGCAACTTATTTCAATGAAATAAAAGTTGAGATGGGGAAACAGAAACAACTATGGGGCAAAGATTTATATGGACCCATGTTTTTTGTTGATCCTGATACAAGACAAATGGTTGCAAATATGCCTGATAGTACTGGTGCCCTTAAACAAGCAGCTGAAATTTATGTAGGCACTTTACCTACTGAGGTTAATGTCTCGAATACTTCAATTGATTGGAATGGCAGACACTGGGCTATGATTATGCTTCCGTTGCCCACCAATAAGCAGGAACGGCTAAATTTGCTTGCTCATGAGTTATTCCACGTTAGTCAGCTGTCATTGGGTTTTCAGCTATTTAATACCGAGAATAATCATCTCGACCAGAAAGAGGGTAGAATCTATTTGCGTTTAGAACTGGAAGCATTGAAAAATGCAGTGCAAGCAACAAATCAGAAAGATCGAAAAATGCATCTAACCAATGCTTTTACTTTCAGAGCGTACAGATATTTAATTTATCCCGAGGCTAAGGCAACTGAAAACTTACTGGAACTGAATGAAGGTATAGCTGAATATACAGGTGTGGTGATGGGCGGACGAAACCGGAAGCAATTTACCGAACACTTTGTACAAAGTATAGATTATTTTTTGAAGAACCCTACATTTGTCCGGTCATTTGCTTATTACACTACTCCTGTGTATGGTTACTTACTGATGAGCACTAAGAAATACTGGAACAAAGAAGTAACCATTAAAACAAGCCTGACTGATTATTTCATAAAGGCATTTAATATTTCATTGCCGGTCGATCTAAAAAAATCTACTGATTTGATTTTAAAACAATACAAAGGAATCGAAATTATCAGGGAAGAAGAGATCAGAGCTAAAAGAAATGAACAACAGATTGCTGACTATAAAGCCAAATTTATTGTACAACCGCATGTTGAACTTGTTTTTGAAAAAATGAATGTATCGTTTGATCCACGAAATATTATGCCACTGGAAGATAAGGGAACAATTTATCCTACTATCAGAGTTAGTGATAACTGGGGAATACTTACAGTTAAGAATGGGGCACTTATGAATCCCAACTGGAGTAAAATATCTATAAGCCTTCCTCTGTTGAATGAGAATAAAAATATAAGTGGAGATGGTTGGACATTAGAGCTGAAAGATGGGTATTCTCTGATAAAAGATCAGAACACTGCTAATTATAGGTTGAAAAAAGAATAAGATACATTGCCATCTTTCTTATTGATAATGAATATATTGTTTTAAACAATAAACCTCCTCCCCCTCGTTTCAAACGAGGGGGAGGAGGTTTATTAAAAGAATCGTAACCCTACTTTTATACCGGCCCAACTTTTTAGATTATATCCGTTGTTGTAGGTATGATTGGTAAAATAGTAATGAAGTATGGATGAGTAGGCATCATTATAATCGGCACTTCGTGTATTGGTTGATAAAAAGTTATAGCTACAGCCAATAACAATGGATGTTGATTTACCTATTTTATGATCAAGACTTAGTGTGGCTTTGTATAAAAAATTATTGCCAAAATTTCCATTTTTAATTACATGCGAAAAAGTTCCATCAAGATCGAGGGCTGTTTTCTTTGAAAAAGAAAAAGTAGTTCCAATTCCTGAACCGTAGGTCCAAAGTGGGTTTTCCAATTCTTTTGGACGTATTCCGGCTGTCAGTATAGTGTGGAACTTAGTTGTGCCCGACCGGAATGCAATATTGCTGTAGAACAGTTCATCACCATATATCTCCAACTGATGTACACCGTTTCTTATAATGTTGATTATTCCAATGGGAGTTCCCTGGCAAGAATCGGCAATGTTGATAAAAGCAATCTGAACACCTTTTATCTTTTTTGCTATGTTGACTATTCCTGCTATTTGTGCGCCATTAATCTCTGTGGCACGATTCACAATACCTGCAATTTGAGTTCCCGAGATTCTGTTCGCATTGTTTGCAATTCCAGCAATCTGTACACTTGTTGAATCGGTATTATTGACAACTCCGGCAATCTGGATACACTTTCCTTTAGGTGCATTGTTTACGGTTCCTGCTATTTGTATTCCGGAAACGGTTTCGGCATTGTTGATTACTCCTGCAACTTGTATTCCCTGCATGGAGTGTGATTGATTAAATATACCGGCACCCTGAAATCCTGTTACTTTGCCACCAACAATATTCCCGATGCCTGCCAGTTGACATTTCCCTGCATTGCGATGTACATGATTCATTAGTCCTCCCATCTCAAAGCCTGTAACCTCATTGATTGTACCTGCCAGTATATTCAGTGAAATGGTATAACTTCCTTTGCTTGACGAAGTACCGTCTGTACCCATATAGGGCAGAAACGAGATTTGCATCTGCCTGTGAATAGAGTCAGGCATATTGTTTTTTGAACTATTTGTTTGAGCGTTGCCATTTCCAATAGAAAAAACGGAAAAGAGCGTAAGAGTAATAATACTTGTTTTAAGTTTCATAAGGCATTCTGATTTGATGTATAACCCTAAGACAAGATTACAACAAACTACCCCTATCAGAAAAATAAAAAATTTAGTGGGGATTAAGTAGTTTGAAATATTTAATGATATATTTCTAACACAATAGAACACATAGAAATTATTAAAGAAAAAAGACTTAGTTCGCATAGTAAAAGTATCTAACGATACTTTTTACATCGCCGAAATTATCCCGATTTTCGGGATAATCCTATGTGTGCTTAGTCTTATCTTTTATTTTCAAAACTATTGTGTACTATGTGGTGAAAAACATATCAATAATAATTATCGGATACTTACATAAAACGAAAAGCAACTTTTCCGCCAATCCAGGACCTCAACCGGGTATCACCGTTCAACATCCGGTCACTGATTGTGTAAGGAACAACCTGAGAATACATCAATTGATCGTAGGCCGAAGTCGTTTTATTTATCAGCATATTATACGATATGCCTGCAGCCAGTGAGATGTGACGACTTATCTTTCGATCAATGCCGGTATAAAGTTTGAATTGGTTTCCATCGGATAAAAACTTTTGAGACGTGACGAACTGATTCGTTGAAAGATCAATATCAAAAAGACATTTTCGCGGATTGCCTAACGAGGTGCCCATCCCAAAGCCATGTATAAATAGTTTGTCATTTAGATTCTTTGTCAGAATACCTACCGAGAAAGAAGAGTGTAAACGTTGTACTCCAGACCGATAGGTTAGAGAGGCAAAAGAAGCTTCGTCCACTGATACCTCCAGATGATGATAACCCGACCGAACATAACTGAAAAGACCTATAGGTATGCCGGAACATGAATCGGCTATGTTTACAATTCCCAACTGTAATGTTTTTACCCGTTTAGCAGTATTCAAAAATCCAATTTGAACATTCGTTGTTTTTGCTTTGTTTGCAAACCCTGCAATTTGGATGTTGGATGAATTGATTACACGATTTCTTATGGGAGCAACTTGTAAAAAAGAGCTGTTTCGAGCAATGTTTATTCCTCCGGAAACTTGAACGATGGCAGTATCTTTTGCTATATTCATACCTCCGGCAATTTGAGCATTCGCATTTTTGGCAATATTAATACCTCCTGTGACTTGTATATTTGCATAGTTTTTCACCTTGTTTATTCCCCCCGAAACCTGAATGATGACAGTATCCCTTGCAATATTTATTCCTCCTGCAAGTTGTACATTGACTTTTCCTGCTATATTAATTCCTCCTGCAGCTTGTATATTTCCATTCTGATTTACAACATTTGCTCCACCTGCAGCCTGAAATCCGAATGCATTATGAGCTTTATTAAATCCACCTGCACCCTGAAAACCGAATGAGTTAGCTCCAACAATATTTCCGGCACCGGCTAATTGACAAACTCCGGCATTGGTGCGCACTATATTGATTCCTGCACCTAACTCACATTTTTGGATAGCGTATACATATCCCACTGTGAGGTTGATTGACCAGTCATTCTTGGTGTTACCAGTTAATAGCGCATTGGTATTTACCATGGGGATAAGTGATAATTGCACTCTGCGGAAAAGAGAGTCGGTCAGATTGGTTGAGTGGATATCAATTTTATGAGGTAAAAGCCATTTGGGTAGAAATTTTTTAAAATTAATGCCCGGTTCCCGTTTTGCATCGTTGGTACTTAAAGACACTTCCATCATTTTTCTGGATGAATCAAGCATAGAAGATAATAGCAAGGTGTCGGAATAACCTGCTTTACTGATGCATAAGTTGGATGTAAGTTGTGATTGCGGTACTTCAATGCGGAAGTACCCATATTGATTCGTAGTGGTTGAAAGAAGTGATTTCTTATCATAAATACTGGCTTCGGTTACTTGCCGTCCGGTGTGTTTATCGTAAATATATCCTTCCAGAATTTTGATATCAGCCGGTTTGGATGTCTCCTTGTTCTTTTTGAGAATAATATATTTTCCACGGGTTCTATAGCTAACCTTATTCCCGAACAGATCATTCAACACCACCTTCAGTGGTTTGTTTGTGACTATAACGGTAGAGTTGTTCTGAACATTTATCAATTCACCGCTATACGAAAAGACACAACCCGTTTGTTCTGAAATTTGTTTCAGAACTTTTTCAGTCGGTTGCCTGATAGCTGTAAGTGAGACTTTTCGTTCCAAAAGAGGAATTGATACAGACTGTGCTTGCAGCGAAAGAAAGAAGAACAAAAAAAACGAAAGAATAAATATCTTGCTTGTAGGTTTATTAATCTGCATTTTATTAATCAACGTAAAATGTATCCGTTGCCGGATGGCGAAACTTTCAACCCTAAGGTTTCCGACATAATATCGGCAATAGCTTCAATTCGTTCATTGTCGAATGTAACACTTAACGTTCGGTTTGCAATGGAAGAATCGCCAAGAATAATGGCCTTAGGATAAACAGCATTAATCTCTTTTACAGCTTCCGATAATGGTGTATTGACAAAAACAAATTTGTGAGTCTTGTATGAGTTCACGTTCGGATTAAAAATCTTATAAATGCGAAAAGCTTTTGTCTGTTTATCAAAAATACCTGTTTCTCCTTTAGTAAGCTTAATGCCGGATTGACTGTCGGTAAAAAAGGAAACTCCTCCGGATTCTACAAATACTTCGATGGTGGAGCTTCCCGGATTTGCTTTCACATTAAAAGAGGTCCCTATATCCTTTATCAATGTTTCTCCGGCCTTAACAATCAACTGTGTGTTTGTTGAGTGTGTTACCTGAATAAATGCTTCGCCTGATAGTTGCAATTCCCGTGTCTTTTTCTTTTTGCTCTCGACCACTGCAAGGGTTGTTTTTCGGTTCAAACAAACATGAATGTTTCCGGCAACGATTTTACTCACAGGGCTATTGGATGAGGTCAGATTGTAACGTATTATATCTGGGGTAGAGAGATAATAGAATACCAATGAAATACCCATAATCAGCGCAAAGACAGCAGCGACTCTTGTCAGGTTTCTTGATTGGAACATATAGAATCTGCTTTTTGTCGGAGCCGTAGTTTGTTCTTGCAGATTCAGTTTTGACTTCACCTTTTCCCATGCTTTGTCAGTATTTACTATAGCGGGAGAATGTGACGCAAGGGCATTGTCGTACAATAACCGGATACTTTCAACATATCTTGTATTGTCAGGCGACTGATCCATCCACTCGCGAAGTAAAAGCAAGTCTTCCTGAGATGCTTCATTTACGAGGTATCTTGCGATAATGTGGTCAATATGATTGTCTTCTATGATCAATGAATCAATAATTAGCTGTGAATATATAATAGCCACACTATAAGTGGAAGGTAATCTATCAATTGCGTTCTCATAATCCGCAATGCTTTGCCCATATGATTTTCGATTGTCTTTACCGATAAATTAAGCTGTTTGGCAATCTCGGCATATGAATAATTATCAAACCGACTAAGCATAAATACTGTACGGCACTGAGGGGGTAGTGAATTTATTGAAACATTTATCATTTCATCCAACTCCTTTCCAATCATGTTTTGGTATCCATCCGGACTTTCAATATTGTTTTGATACGTAATATATTCAAAATGCGTCTGTTTTACCTGATCGTGTTTTATCTTGTTTAGGCATTGATTCCGGACAGCCTGATACAGATATGATTTCATCGACGTGTGAATATCAATCTGACTTCTTTTTTCCCAAAGTGTAATAAAGGTTGTTTGAACAATCTCTTCGGCTTCATCCATATCACTGGTAAAGGAGTTCGCATAATTACACAGACTTTCATAGTAGTTTTTGAATATTTTTTCAAAAACTACTGCATTTCCCTGTTGCAATGCCTCTACAGTTTCGATTTCCGATAAAATCACTCTCTATTTAATTTTTTACAAAGGTACGGATTTGCCGTTTATAATGTTTAAAAATAGTTCTTTCTATCTTATGACAACTTACCTGTAATTTACCCCTAATGCAAAAACTCGTTTTTTGAGAAAAAAGCATCCCTGTTCAAAGCTTAATGTTGTCTATTGTCTTTGTTCTTTACTCTTTCCTTACTTGTAACTACCATTCATAAGCTCCTGCATCAGGAGCATTGCCAGTTAAACGACTGTTTCCGTTTAAGTCAATCGGATATTGAGCTGCAACAACAGGGTTGGCTAATCCACGAGCGGGGGAAGAGACATCTAGTGTAAAATCGAAATAGGTGTTTTTGATGTAATCATAACGAATACTTTTGAAAACCGTGTCGTTTGGTTGTGACCAGCGGATGACTGAAAATTGTGATGAGGGTAATGCTTCAGACCGGCGTATATAACAATGATCGAAAATGCCTGAATACTGATTCTGGTTTTGAATCATCAGACTGAACTCATTATCTTCACTACCACTGATAATGCAGTTGCGGAATACCGATGTTGTGCTTGCAACGCGATTACTATCTGTGATCATTACTGCAGGATTTCGATTGCGTGATACCGGTTGAACATTGCTGTTGTCGAAATAATTGGCTATCGTGCTTTGGATAAAACTATGTTGTCCACCATTCAGATACACCGAATAACTGCCGGTGTTTGATATTTCGGTATTTGTAACCAGTACATTCCCATTCCGGACGTACAAGCCGTAGAGTAAAAAATTATGAATTTTACAGTCCGAAATATTCAACGAAGGGAGAGTAGTTACATCTTTATTCGGCATATAAACACCAAGGTATCCACTGTTCATATATACATGCTTCAATGTGTGATTTCCGCCCTTCCATAATAGATAAATACCTCCCCACTGACCGGCTACATTATTATATGGGAAAGGCGTGGCGAATTTAATATCATCGAGTCGGTCACCTCTAAGCGTTATAGGATTGCCGACGGTGCCTTCAGCTTTGATATTTCCATACACAATAAGATTGGCATTGTTATGAAAATAGAATTTACAACCAGGTTTAATATTGAGTGTTTTGGCAGTATCAATAGCCAGATATCCATAAATCAGATAAGGTCTTTCGGAAGTGAGTGTTGTGTCATTCAGTATATACTTGTTTCGGAAAATCCTGACATCCTGCCCGAAAGCCTGAAGTTGTATCTGTTGTTTTACCCCATTTGTTTGTAGCGTGAGTGAATCGCGGATAAATAACGGTGAATTTGAATTGGTTGGATTCACTGTAACTGAAACAAAGATATACAGACTGTCTTTTGCCCGGATCTCTATATCTTTAAATTGGTTGTTTGCATCTAAGCTACCGTCCACATTAATTTTAAATGGAGAATCTTTTCCTCCGGCAATGCCAAGCTGACTTATTTTCAGATTTACATTGTTACGGTTGTAAATCATTATTTTGGAAGTGCTACTACCTATGGAACTAAAAACAGTGTCGAATGCCAGCGTGTCAGTCGACAATGTGAGTCTGTTTTGGGGGTTGGAGGAGTATATTTCGTCGTTGCATGCCATGAATCCGGTGGAAATAACCACAAGGAGAATGAAAAATAGATTTCGCTGAATTGAAGTCATATCGGGATGCCGGTTTTGCAAAATTAAACGAACAAAATGGTTTATTATTTTCTGCAAATTTACGGTAAAAGATGGCTTTGTCATAATATTGGCTTATATTTGTGGTATTAATATTAAAAAATACTCTCATGGCAAGTCGTAGAAAGCTAAAAAAGACCATTAAATTCGTTTCTTCCGAATTGATTACCGATATTTATTTCCGTTGTTTGTTGTCTAAAAACATTGAAGAACAAAAAGTTGATAGTTTAGTTGTAGGCGTTATGGAGCTTAATCGGGAGTATGTTCTGCGTGCTAATTGTCCCGATGGTAAGGATAATCCGAAATTGGTTAAAACATATTTTAGAAAGTTGTTTTCCGATTGGCAGCTGGCGATGGAAAAAGTGATTAAAGAAATCGAAGCTTTATAAATCAAAAAGAAGAAATAAATCAAAAAGAAGAAATAACTCTTAATTGTTTCTTTTTTTTTTGTTAGAAATCTTACTCAAAATTGAATGTCAGGGTAAGCATCCGTGAGGTTAGTTTTGACAAAAGAAGTGAGAACTGTTTCTGACTTGTGGTGAGTTGTCCGGACTCACGTTTGTCGAGAGGAGTAAATATATTATTGAATCCAATGGAGTATTTAAGTTCAGGTGCGAGTTTAAAAAACGAAAAATAAAGGTCGCAACCAACTCCAAATTCAGTATAAAAATTCAGTGGCTTTAAGAGTACCGGATTTTCTTTATTGGTACCTAAATCAATTGAAACTCCACCACCCCATATCACATAAGGGCGATAATTGCCCTTCCGCTCAGCGCTGTACTTTAGATAAAAGGGTAAGCATATAGGAATTGATGAAATTGTTACCGAGTCATTCTTTGACCTTGGATAATAGTTTATTTGACGGTCACCGAAATGCAGGGTGGGAGTGAAGCGTAAATTTAAATACCGGTTTAATCTTAAATCGGTAATCATGCCTACTGAAAATCCGGGGCTTAATATTGAAACCCTTGCATTTGTATTTACTAAGTCAGGATTACTTACTATTCCAAAATCCATGAAGTTTACACCCAATGAAAATCCAAAATGGATAAGTTTGTCGTCTACATAAGGCAGATTGCCTTCGGAATGGGCTGTCAGTGTTAATCCCATTGCAAAAACAATAAGCAAATACTTTCTTTTAATACTATTAATCAGCATACAACCTTCCTACTTATGTGAAATTTAAACGTACAAAAGTAGCTATTATTGTACAATAAGCAAGGACATATAAAATTAAAAAGGTTGTTTCATTCACGAAACAACCTTTTTAATTATATATGTTTTAATAAGCTCAGACCAATCCTCCGAACAAATAAAATATAAGAGCTGCTAATGCTGCACTTACAGGTATAGTCAAAAGCCAGGCAATCATTAAACTTCGCGTTACCCCCCAGCGTACAGCCGAAAGTCTTTTTACTGCTCCAACACCAATAATGGAACCGGTAATGGTATGTGTGGTACTTACAGGAATTTTGAGTATTTCAGTGAGGTATAAAGTAAGTGCACCAGCCGTTTCTGCTGCTACCCCTTCGAGTGGTGTTACTTTTGTAATTCTCGATCCCATTGTTTTGATAATTCTCCATCCACCTGACATGGTTCCGAGTGAAATAGCCGTAAAACAGGCAAATGCTACCCAATCGGGAATTTCTTTAATGTCATGAATTCCCATGTCAATGCCATGCTGATGATAAGCTGCATAAAGTGCAGCAGCAATAATACCCATTACTTTTTGAGAATCATTCAACCCATGACCAATACTAAATAATCCAGATGAAACCAGCTGCAGCTTTTTAAACATTTGATTAGCTTTATGCGGGTTTACCTTCCTGAAGATGTATAAAATCATGATGGTGATCAGCGATGAGATAATCATGCCTATTAATGGAGCCAGCACAATGAATGCTGCAATTTTGATAATAACATCCGTTTTGATAGATTCAAACCCTGATGTGGTATATCCATTTGCTATAATTGTGCTCATAATGGCTGCACCGGCAAATCCACCGATCAGTGTATGTGAAGAGGATGATGGAATGCCCAACCACCAGGTAGCCAGGTTCCACATAATAGCAGCAACTATGCCTGAAAAAATAACGGGTAATGTGATGTATTGCTCAAGAACTGTTTTCGAAACAGTATTTGCAATCCCAAATCCGCTAAAGTATTTGGCAATAAAAAAAGCTACAAAATTAAAAAAAGCCGCCCACAATACAGCTCTGAAAGGAGTTAGAACTTTTGTGGAAACAATAGTTGCAATTGAATTAGCTGCATCGTGGAATCCATTGATATAATCAAATAGTAATGCCAGAACGATAATAGTTATTAAGAGCGTCATTTTTTATAGTCTATAATTATTATGCGTACTTAACAATGATCGTTTTGATAATTTTTCCAACATATTCAGCGGCATCAGTCGCTTTCTCCAGTTCGTACATGATTTCTTTCAATTTGATGATCTCTACAGCATCTTTTTGATTTTCAAATAAATCAATCAGGAAGTTTTCATAAACATCATCGGCTTTGTTTTCAATTACATGTAATTGTGCACAATATTCTTTGATCTTTTTAGAATTTTTCTTTAAAACATCGAGTTGATCAATGGCTTCTCCAAGGCAGATTGCACCTTCTTTGATAAGGTTGGCAATTTCAAATGCGCTGGTAGGA
>JAATGT010000142.1 GCA_015654525.1 Bacteroidales bacterium | reverse complement strand
AGACCTGAAATCATTATTCCCGCAGAACTATAAAGCTTCGCTCTCAATTTAACAACATGTAGTTGGTCGGGCGCATACATTAAAATGTTATTTGTACATGCGGGATGTTGCTCGTAATAGAAAAAGAAAATCAAAAATTTCTGTACGCAAAAAATTGAAAAATTGAATTTAGGCGAAAACAAAAACGAGCGAATGAATATCGCTCGTTTTTTATGTATGCTAAAAATAGGAAAGTTGATATTCCAGCCCGAAATTTTTATTTTCCACCCTTAGCAGATACTTTATTGCTTTTAAAATTATCTCAAAAATTTACACCATATAACGCTGCAATCGAATGTATAAAAATTTATCCACGGTGCAACTCTTCAAACAATCTCCCGAAATAACTAAACTTGGTTTCAGCAACAAGCGCATCCAGTTGAGCTTTGAATTTCACCTTTTTGTTCACCGAATCCGTCAAAGAATATTGCACGATGAAGTACCACATTGTATAATATTTCTTATCAAAAATCCAAATCTTATCTATCTGAAAATCTTTCAAAAGTTTATTCGCTTGCAGCTTGTTGTTCATAAAAGTAGCCACTACAATATTGTGCAGTTTTAATACTTCTGTATAACTCACATGCACTCCATAAACGTAATTTTTAGGTATAGTAATTTCATCTTGTATTTCAATTAAGTTTTTAGCATGTTCAAATTCTTTCGCGAGTAAAAGAAATTCTATCATCTTGATGTAGTAGCCAGGAAAGAAGGTTGATTTTTCATTACCCGCATGATAATATTGTACTAAGTCAGTTGTACTTTTCTTTATCCATTTATCATATTCCTTTTTATCATTTGTAATATAGGCGTACATAAAATGTGCTGCGGCATAGCGTGCGACAGGAATAGGATACATGTTTAAATCAAAAGGTTTCTTTTGTATCATGGATAATGTTGAACGCATGGCTTCTACATTCTACATTAGACAATCTCGTAAAAAAAGAAGGCAATGACCAAAGACATATCCTTCATTTGTTTTCTTTGATATATTCATTTATTCCTTCCGCATATTTTCCTGCCAAGCCATCGTAATAAGGAAACATCTCATAAAAAAATAATTGCGATGCAGGATTTCGTGCAAGCATTTGTATAAGCGATACGGAAAAATCATGTCGTACAATTCGTGTAGCAAGAATATAAGAAATTTGATAATAGCTCACATCTTGCGGGGGATATATGATTTCAGAAGGTAAAATAATAATGTTGTAGAACTCACGGATAAATGTTTCCTGCTCAGCGCTTAAAGCATTTAGCGGAAGATGTTCGGATTGTATAAAATCTTCCCATCCGTTGTATTCTATGTATCGGGCAAGAATATTTAAGGTTGTAATAGATGTTTCATTTTGCGACTTTATTAATCCAAAAAATCTTCTGATGGTTTGCTCACTCATTTTTATTTCAAACCTTTTATAAATATCGTTGCATAGCGCGGTACAATCTTTATAATTGATTATTTGCCTGCCGAAATATCTTTCAATGGCATATTGAATGGCTACAATATCCGCTTTGGTTGTAATGCTCTTACCCATAAGTTAAAAAGTACTTAAAAGTACAAAAAATCTATATGTGAAGAGAAATACATTTACACATTCTAATTGAACTATGAAAGGTCTTTGAACTATTTGAACGATATTTATTTACAGAATATATTTACTTTAGCGTGATGGAAACATAAAAAGGAAATATTACAATACATAAGATTTTGTGTTAAGCAAAATTTATCCGCAGCAGGAAAGTCGAAAATTCAGATCAACGGATAAGTTTAGCGAAACGCTTAGGCAAGGGCTTGAGCAGCGCTTTACTTTGTTGATTGGGCTTCGACTCCCTCTGCTGCAAGTAAACGGCTCGAGTCCGATTTATTTAGATAAAGTTTGTACGTGCTACGTACGGACATTTTTTATGCCATTTATTAAAATCTTATCGAAATGAAAATACAAAGTAGAAGCGGGTAGTCACATATC
Source organism: Bacteroidales bacterium (assembly GCA_015654525.1). GTDB lineage: Bacteria > Bacteroidota > Bacteroidia > Bacteroidales > Paludibacteraceae > Paludibacter. The sequence continues at coordinate 1,703 of JAATGT010000142.1, read as the reverse complement.
AATTTTCAATTGTAATGAGTAAAAAAATAAAAACGAAAAAAATAAAAAATATGAGAAAAATTTTATTAGGCTTATCTATACTTTCATGTATAGCAATCATATCATGCAAAAAAGGAGATGTCGGTGCAAAAGGAGACAAAGGCGATACAGGCGCACAAGGATTGGAAGGTATTAAAGGAAGTGATGGAAGTACTATTCTTAGTGGCAATGGCGCACCTGCTGCAACTATCGGTAATGTAGGAGATTATTACATTGATTTATCTACTGCGAATTTTTATGGTGCAAAAACAGCACAAGGCTGGGGCAATCCGATTTCTTTAAAAGGTTCTACAGGTCAAAAAGGTGCAGATGGAACGAATGGAACAAAAATATTAGCAGGAAGCGGTGCTCCATCTAACAGTATAGGAAATATTGGAGACTTTTATTTAGATACAACCAATGTTGTATTTTACGGACCAAAAATTTCATCTACCGATTGGGGAAACCAATTAAGTTTAAGAAACGACAGCACTTCCATTAAAACTTATGTAATTTCGGCAGGGTTTAATAATATCGAATTGCAATCGAAATCGCGCGATTATCAAACCTCCTATTGGTACGATTATGATATTCCTTCTCAATTTGTATTTAATCAAGATGATGCAGAAAGAAGAAGTAAGTACAAGTATTATAATTATGGAATTATTTCATATAATGGACAGTTTGGTCAAATTGCCGCTCGCGCAATGAATGTTGATATTTGGCAATATGAATTGGCTGTAGATTCAAGAATACGCCCAGCTGTTGTAGGACAATCATTTCAATTTTTAGCTGATAGTTCAAATAATTCATTCTTATTTACAAAAGAAGATTCTATAAGAATGGCTACAGGAAGCACAACGCCTCCACCATATGGAAACTTTCCGAGCAATAATGAATATTATAGTAATTACTTCCGTCAGCCTATTGATCCAACTCTAAATGTAGGTGATAAAATCAGATATGGCGAAGTAAAATCTAAAGTAGATTCATTAAACACCTATGGTTATTCTTATAATGATAGTGAAAGTATAAGTTTATCGCAATATATTACTAATTTCAATAGTGTTTTACAAAATGGATTAATCTATATATCCATACAAGGTGATCCTGCTTTCCACACAAGAGACACCTCACAACTTTTTGATGATCGTTTAACTTATGATGGAAACAGTGAAAGTAGTTTGAGCGGAAACTTAAATGATTCAACTTCGTTTAATAGTCAAATTAATTTTCAAAGAGATAATATAAAAATACTTTCTCAGTTATATGCGGGAGGTAACGGAGGCTCTGTTGTTAATACGTGTCCTTCCTGTGTACCTTCCTATCTTGCTAATATCCCATTAACTGGTAGTTTATTAGTCAATGATAGTTCAGGCAATCGTCCAGCAAATTACAATGCGGAGGATTTTAAAAATAAACAATTTGTGAAAATCAGAATCGTAGTTATTCCACCAAGTACGGTTATCAACTTATCTGCAAAAGGTGTAAATGTACATGATAAGAATGCAGTAAAACGTGCGCTTAAATTATAAGCAACTAAAAACTTAAATGCTTCAAAACGCTCCAATTGAATTTGGAGCGTTTTTTATTTACGCTATCTCATTCAGAAAATATCCGTTATAAAATAGTATGAATCAAAGTAAAAACACATTAGCCATGCAGCAAAATAAAAAGTACAAATT
>JAATGT010000151.1 GCA_015654525.1 Bacteroidales bacterium | reverse complement strand
GGATCACATCTATATGAGTAACTTGTGTCAAGAAATCACGCTACCGACTACCCCCATAGAAGATGTTACCAAAAGTGACGGAGAGATTGCGATGTGTATCTTAAGCAATATAAACTTGGGTAAAATAAACTCTTTGGAGGAATTGGATTCACTTACGGAATTATTGGTTAGATTCTTGGATGAGTTAATCGATTATCAAACTTATCCCGTGCTTTCTGCCGAAAAGTCAACTAAAAATCGACGAAGCTTGGGTATCGGCATATCGGATGTTTTCAATTTTCTTGCAAAAAATAATTTATCATACAACTCTCTTGAAGGAAGAACAAAAATGCACGAATACATGGAACGGCTTCAGTTCGGATTATTGAAAGCTTCGAACAAACTAGCTAAAGAGAAAGGTGCCTGTGCTTATTATAAACGTACTAAATATTCCGACAATCTATTTCCAATTGATACTTACGAAAAATCAGTTGATGAAATTGTACCGAACATCCTGCATTGCAATTGGGATGAACTGCGACAAGATATAAAGGAATATGGATTGCGCAATTCGGCACTAAGCGCCATACCACCGGCTGCATCCAGCTCTATGGTATCGAATTCTACAGCAGGAATAGATCCTGTGAGAAAACATCTGATATCCAAAATGAGTAAGTACGGACCGCTTAAGCAACTGGTACCCGGATTCGAACTCTATAAAGACAACTATACATTGGCATGGGATATTGACAATGAAGAATATGTGAAATTCGTTGCGGTTCTTCAGAAATTTGTTGATCAGAGCATTAGCACCAACTTATACTATGATGCCAAGAAATATGCCAATAACAAAATTCCAATGCGTGATCTTATTAAAGATGAACTGACTGCTTACAAGTATGGATTAAAGACTTTGTATTATCTGAACAGCAATGATAACTCAGGCGATTCATCACAAAAGTTGGCGCAAATAACAGAAACACCCTCATGTACAAGTGGCGCATGCTCAATATAAACGTAAAAAACAGAAATGGTCATGAAAAAACAAAATAAACAACAGCCCGGTCTTTACGACGAGAATAAGATAGATTTTCTGAATGAGAAAATGTTTTTTGGGAAAGGACGAAATGTACAACGATACGACATTCAGAAATATCCTTTTTATGAGAAACTATCACAACGAATGCTTAGCTTTTTCTGGCGCCCGGAAGAAGTGTCACTGGTAAAAGATACGAATGATTTTAATTCGCTGAGTGAACAGGAAAAATTCATCTTCACAGAGAATCTGAAATACCAGATTTTGCTGGATAGTGTGCAAGGAAGATCTCCATTCTTGACATTCGGTCAAGTGACTACTTTGCCGGAAGTAGAAGAAGCAATTATTATCTGGGACTTCTTCGAAACTATACACTCTATAAGTTATTCGTACATTATCAAAAATGTGTATCCCAATCCTGAGACGGTCTTTAATGATATCATGGTCAACAAGATGATTGTGGAAAGAGCCGGATCCGTAACAGAAAAATACAACTCCTTTTATCGCTATATGTTGCAATATCAGGCACAAGAGCTGGGAATGAAAGGCGAAACGGAAATAAGTTTAAACGAATTGAAGAAACGACTTTATTTGGCACTGGTATCAGTGAATATTTTAGAAGGTGTTCGTTTCTACGTCTCCTTTGCCTGTTCGTTTGCATTTGCAGAAAATAAAAAAATGGAGGGAAATGCCAAAATCATCAAATTCATTGCTAGAGACGAAAATGAACATTTAGCCATCACTCAGAAAATGATCCATGACTTAAGGCATAATCCTGCAGAAGGTTTCACGGAAATTATAAAAGATTTGGATAGTGAGGTCTATGCCCTCTACCAAGACGCAGCCGAACAGGAGATGCGATGGGCAGAATATCTGTTTGAAAAAGGTTCTATCATAGGACTAAATGCCAAACTTTTGATCAAATATATGAAATATCTGACCGATAAAAGACTGAGAGCAATAAGTCTGGAACCGCTGTTCAATGAAAAAAGCAATCCGCTGTCATGGATGGATCGATGGCTAAGAAATGATTCCGTAGAGGTGCTGCCTCAAGAAACCGAAATTACATCTTATTTGGTTGGCGGCATTGACATGTCAGTAAAAGATAACGATTTTACATTATAAACCAGAGTTCGACGAAAATTTTCCAACAGACTCTTTTGAGGTATTTTCATAACTGTCCTCATTTGATTTATATATCGAATGAGGACAGTCTTATAGGTTTACTAGTTTGTAATTACATCTACTTCAGCATACCCAATATTATTATTACCCTCCGTATTTTTCAATGCACAAAACTTGATATAGCGAGTCTTTACGGGTGAAAAATGCTTGATTTGCCACAATGGATTGTTTTTAATATTAGAGAATTCACCTTGATCTACCAGTTTCCATGCTACATTATCCTCCGAAACATAAAGCTTATAGTTTGTTATAATGCCCGGATTCCATAGGCTTTGGTCAGGCATATATTTAAACCCACAAAGGTTTTGATCTTTCCCCAAATCAATAACCAAATCAACAGGCAATTTTTTATTACCACTTTGATGCCATGCCGTAGAAGTATTTCCATCAATTATTGTCTTAGATTTTTCATCATCAATTCCGACAATTTTCCAATCCTTCCTCGAAATGTCAAATTTTTCCTGGGATATAGGGCTACGTTTCCCCGAGATAGGATCGTAAGCAATTGCTGTTACGATCACTTTCCCTGTTGTTTGAAAAGGATTATTATATTTTGTCGATTTCAAAGTCGGTGTACTACCGTCTAATGTATAGTAAACCACTGATTCTGCATCCACTGAGGTGATTATTATTTCACCAGATTGATTTCTGATAATGGAAGGGGCATTCAGAATTTGGGGTGCATCATAAATCCCAATATTTGAAATAATAGGGCATGCCTTCGAATCGATTATATTGAAACGAACTTGTGTTGCCGTAACACTCGGAAAACAAAGGATACGTTTATAGCCGATAGTAGTTGCTTTTGCCAATTCTTTCCAATTTCCGTCAACAAGTGCTTCAACCATAAAGGCTTTCACACGTTGTCCTAAACGAATATATTCCTGCACCATAAAGCGATTGAAAAGAGTGGGCTTACCGAAATTTATTGTCAATGAAGCTTTAGTAACACTATCGTCAGTAGCCCAATATGTGTTTTGTATGCCAGATATTACCTTAGCAGCTTCAAATTCTTTTGAGTTGCCACGAACATTTGAAGCTGTTACTTTTGCCTTTGCGGCAAGATTAATGGCAAACACTTTTTTCACCGCTTGGGCAAATTCAATCGCTGCTTTTTCGTCATTTTTGTGGATTAAGCCATTTGGCATAATCGGAAAGTTAAGCAATAATGAGCCGTTATGCCCAATAGAGTTATAGTAAATATTCATCAATTGAGAGACTGTTTTTACTTTGGCATCTTCACTTGGATGATAGAACCATTCTGGTCTGATGGAAGTGTTTACTTCTGCCGG
>JAATGT010000295.1 GCA_015654525.1 Bacteroidales bacterium | reverse complement strand
TCCCTTTACCCATATTTTATTCAGCTGCGCAACAGTAGCCACCGGCTCAGCATCTTCTTTTACATATTGTCCGATTACGATTTTATTATCTACAATAATGCCATCGATAGGGGAACGAACAATAAGCGGTTTACCTAAAACCAATTGTTTGGGGTTTATTTGATACACTTTCAAGCTGGCCAGCGTATTTTCATACTCTTTTTTCTTTAGTTCTAAATTTTCTTCAGCCTCCTCAAGGTCCTTCTGCACCCCCACATTTTTGCTGAAAAGATCTTTTTCCCGTTTAAAGTTTTTGTCGGCGAGCCCCATCTCCTGTTTAGCCTGATAATAAGCTTTTGCTGTTTCGAAAAATTCAGGCGAACTGATTTCAAAAACAGGCGTTCCGGCTTTTACTTTTTGTCCCAGACGGACACAGCATTTGGTTATTCTTCCGGCAAACGGCGGTGCTATCTGCGCAAAGTTATTGGGTATAGCTTCAACAGCCCCCGAAGTGGTTAATTCAAAATTATAGTTTTCTTTGCTGATTGTTACCGTTTTTAGCTTTGGAAGAATAGTGGAGCCGATCGGCACCACAACGGTATCACCACTGGTTTTATAATCACCAATTTTCTGGTTCTCCACTTTTTTAGTGCAAGATGAGATAAGCGTAGCAATGGCTAACAGCCAAAATAATCTATTCATTTTCATTTCTTTATTTAAATATAAGAGGAATAAATACATAAAGCAAAGTCCGTCCTGTTGGAACGGATTGAATCGGAGTGTTCTGCCCGATAATAAAAATCGAGAAAACAAGAGCAACAATCAATTATAGAGTGAGCTATCTGTATTCCGGTTCTGATAAGAAATCAACAGGCCGGAGGGGCTCTGGATGGTAAGGAAAGATTGGTTGTTATAAAAACAGCCCGATCAACAAAACAACGAAGAATCAAATGTGCCGGAAGAAATGGCTGCCGGTAAGGCATGTTTACGTTTAATTCCTCGCTACTAACCTTGTTGAGCTGATAAATAAGATTATAGGCTGATACGGGATGGGAGTGATTTTTAAAGGGCGTTTTATTATTGGCATCCGACCTATAAAAATGAGAGTGAACAATAACTTTTCCATTAATAACGTGGGCATGGTAAAATAAAGTAATGCTGCTATAATATCCCATAAACAGGAATAGCAACGATAACTTTAAAAGCCTTGTTATGGATTCTTTAAAATTCATGGGGACAAAAATACAACACTTTCCCTTTTATGACAATACCTACTAATAGGGATTCTGATATTTAATTGAGTTGTAACAATTTTCTCGTTCCGACTACGGCTTCCAGCCCGTTTTTTCACGGGCAAGTAAACATGAATCAGAAATCTCACGGAAAGATTTCGTTTGGAAGTCAGAAACGGCGATTCCACCAAATAATTACTCCTGTAACAATCAGATAAGCTCCGATGATACCCGACAAAAATGTCAACAATTCGCCAACCGAACCCAGCCATTTTCCACAGTGGAGTGACATGAGCATATTTTCGACTTCAGCGTTTACGGCTCCTTTCTGATCGGGAAGCTCCTCTCCGCTCACTTTATCTACAAAATGAACTGCTCCCGAGTAGGTAAGAATCCCAATTTCTTTGCCGGCAGCTATCTTATAAATTTCATTTTCTTGCCGGCTTGCCAGGCCTATACGCATAGCTTCTACTCCGGGTACGGTGCTGTATTTTTCAATAATGTTTAACAGGTGTGCTTTGGTTTCTGTTTCAGCCCGGCGGTTTTTCATTTCCGATCGGCCACCGCCCAATGCTTTCACCAAAGACTTCTCAATAGGTTTGAAAGCCATAATGGTTCCGGTAAGTGCAAGCAGCAATAAAACACCTGCTGCATACATGCCCAGTACCCGATGATGATCGTAGACAATGCGCTTAAACTTAAACTTATGATTGAATGCGAAAAAGTTCTTCCAGTTTTTTCGGGTTAGCTCGTTGGGGCACCAGAGCACAATGCCGGTAATGATAAGAATCAAAAAAATGACAGTAGCTATTTTTACGATCCATGCTCCGGTCTGTCCCAATAATAATTCGCTGTGCAAGTGAGCTATTACATAGAAAAATTGGTGAGCACAACTTTCGCCCAGTATTTGCCCGGTGTATGGGTTAGCAAAGACACTGCGGAGCCCATTTTTTTCGCTGTAAAGTAATATTTTATAACTCTTGGTTTTATCGGTGTAGGCCACCATCGATGCTATTTTATCGTGTGGATAGCGATTGCGAACTGTTTTCAAAATAGTTTCAACCGGTTGTTTGCTTGCCCCCACAGCAACCTCGCTGTATGGACGGTGTATAAAATTCATAATTTCGTCGGCATACGTAAAGATACTGCCGGTGATGCACACTATAAATAAGATGATAGCACTGGGCAAAGCCAACCACAGATGGAGTTTATGCATTATTTTTCGGATACTCATATAATAAAAGTTTATGCGGGTGATAAATAAATACTCAGGAACGCTATCATCGCGATAGGATCCCTGAGTCAAAAAAAAGATAAAGAAAACAAAGTTACAAGCGTACAGTTACTCCGGCCAGTACGGAACGTTCCTTTTGGGGCATTCCGTAAGCGTTCCACGTTCTTTTATTGGCCAGGTTGTCGGCTTTCACACTAAATCGATAGTTGCCTTTGTCGTAAAACAAGGTTCCATCAAACAGGGTGTAGGCTGGCGAATAAAAGCTATTGGCGTCATTAATGTATATTTTGCTCACATAATTCATACCCAATCCGACTCCGAGTCCTTTGAAGTCGCCTCTCAGCACCCGGTAGCTGGCCCAAAAGTTAGCCATTTGTTCCGGTGTGTACGCCGGGCGATTACCAATAATGCTTGTGTCGGTTACTTTTACATATTTCGATTTGTTCAGCGTATATCCGGCTACAAAATTGAACCCAGGTAATGGGTTCGCTATCATGTCGGCTTCGAATCCTTTACTACTTTGTTCGCCATCCTGAATTGTTTCGGTGGTATTGCTGGGGTTTTGGCGGAGTATATTCTTCAGTTCAATGTCATAGTAGCTGATGGTGCTCATCAGTTTTCCGTCGAACAGGTCAAATTTCAACCCTATCTCCTTCTGATTGCTTTGCACCGGTTTATAGTTAGTTACAGTGCTGGTTGAACTTACTGCCGGAGCCTGATTGGTAAATCCATTCTGATAGTTGGCAAAGGCCGAAACCCTGTTCTTGTAATTGTACATAATGCCGAACTTTGGCGACCAGCTGTTTTGCTTGTAGGCATCCTTGGCGCTTACACCGTTTTTGTACGTATTATCCAGTTTGAATTCATCATACCGGATACCTCCCGATAGTACCAGCCCGTCCAGTACTTTCAACACGTCGGCTGCATAGATTCCGGTTACACTCTGGCTACTTTCGGTCAGAATGGAGGCCAGTGAACTTAGTTTTTTGTTGAATGTATTCAAAGCAATAGACGGAACGCTGTTTGAAGTCACCTTTATCGTGTCATAGTTTACAAATCCGGTTCCATAGCGTTGATAGTCGTCATAAATCTGCGAATAGCTAATGCCCGCCAGAAACTTATTCTCGCCCCAGCTCCATTTGTGCTGACCCAAGAAGTCCTGTTGCACTTGCGAGGAGCCTGTGTTACGCGGTAAATAGCTGATAAAATTACGAGCCGCCATGCTGTCATTGACCATTTCCAACCGAAAATAATGTCCTTCCGTATTATTGCGTGTGGACATAAACGAAGTTTTGCTTGTCCAGTTGTCCGTTATACGGGTGTCGAGCACAGCACTGTAATTGATGGAGTTCATATTGGCCGCCATGTCGTTGCTCGTATAGGCCGATTCGTAGTCCAGTTTCAACTGATCAAAGCTTTTAGCCGTTACAGTTTTTAAATTGACACCACGGGCAAAATACAAATTCCGCTTGGTTTGATAATACTCCGCTTCGACCGACAAAGTCATGCGGTCGTTGAGTTTGGCCGTGAGCGATGGAGCAAAGCTGAAGTTTTTCTGGTATCCCTGATCCTGAAAACTGTTCTCAGTATGGAAAGCGGAATTCAGCCGGAACAAAAGTGTTTTAGAACTGTTCAGCGGACTATTATAATCCAGCGTAATGCGGTTGAGCGATGCACTTCCGGTGGTATATGATATTTCTGCAAATTTATTTTCTTTCGGACGTTTGGTAACCCGGTTAATCACGCCACCACTCGACACTACATTCGATGTGCTTCCTCCAAACAAGGTAGCCGATGGTCCTTTAATGATTTCAATACGCTCGGTGTTTTGTGGGTCAATAGGGACGCGCGTGTATGAAAGCATCCCATTTCGAACCGATGCGTCCGACCTAAAACCACGAATATACACTGTAGCATTTCCATCGTTCGATTGTACAGTTCCACCACCCGTTATGCTCTTTAATGACGATACAATATCCGTCGACAACTGCTCTTTCATCAGCGCCGACGTGACCAGCGAATACGACTGTGAGTTATCCATATTCTTGAGCGGGATGCGCGACACATATTCGGTTTGTTTTTCGGCAAACTGATTTAAGCGCTGCGCACTTACTACCACCTCTTCGAGCTTGGCTGTGCTTTCGGACAGTATTACATTGTCTGCCACCGTCTGCACTCCGTTGCTGAGTTGTACCGATTTTTGCTGTGTTTGCAATCCTACATAACTATACAAAACGGTGTATTTTCCGTCTTTCAAATTTTGAAATTGATATTCTCCACCTCTGTCGGACGCTGTGACTTTGTCAGTTCCCTGAATTATTACAGTTACATTTTCGGCCGGTTGCCCGTCGCTTGTAAGAATTCGCCCTTTGAGCGACGCGTTCTGGGCCTGTAGAAAAAAGCCCCCGATTAAAAAAAATAAGATTAGTCTGGTTGATTTCATTCTTCTTTTTATAAATTAATTAATTCATCGCAAAATTACCCGAACATACAGACTCAGGCAATCACAAAAACTAGGTAAAGAAGTGTTTATATTACCTTGTTTTGATTAAAAATGGAATGATAACAATTATTGAATCTTATAAAGCCGATAATTTTCGTAAAATCGGTTTAACCATTACGAATTTTTAGTTGTAAGAGATTTGGCTAATGTCGATTTTCATTTTGAACGAAGTGAAGAATCTACTGTTTTTACCGGACAACAATGTTTCTTGTTATAAAAAAGCACTGTTATCATTGGCGTTTTTTATTCTTAATTATACTATTCAAACAGGACTTTCTCATATTTTCCATTACAGTTCTGCTCAAAAAGCTTCATTTCCGACTATTATTTTGTGTCTAAAAATACCTTGTCCTAAAAATAGGTTGATGTAAATTTTTATATTACTTATAATCAATAAGTTGAAAATATTCATGTCTCACTTTTTTTCGTCACAAAATTTGGAGTTAATTTTAATTTTCGATAATTTAGCTTCAAAAATAGACAAAATTTGGTGTTTGTTGTATAACGCTATGCTAATTGTGTTTTTAAATATAATGAAATGCTGTCTCCGGTTAATAAAATAATTCAGTTGAAATATGGCGGTATTATTTCCCAATTTTGCTTCTAAAGCGAGACAATTCGTTTTAGATTCCATTCTATTAACAGAAGCTCCTATCCACCCGAAAGGATCTCCTTTAGTACCGAAAGGACATCCTTTTATGTCTATCGGATCTCCTTTTATACCGAAAGGATCTCCTTTTATGTCTATCGGAACTCCTTTTATACCGAAAGGATCTCCGATCGTACCGAAAGGATGTCCTTTTATACCTATCGGAGTTCCGATCATACCGAAAGGATCTCTTTTAGTACCGAAAGGAGATCCTTTAGTACCGAAAGTATCTCCTTTTATGCCGATTGGAGATCCTTTTATACCGGAAGGAACTCTGATTGTACCGAAAGGATGTCCTTTTATACCTATCGGAGTTCCAATCAGACCGAAAGGATCTCCTTTTACCCAAATAGGAACTCCTTTCGGGAGTAAAGGACATCCGCCCGGGTATAAAGTGCCTCCGGCAAACT
>JAATGT010000316.1 GCA_015654525.1 Bacteroidales bacterium | reverse complement strand
TTTGAAAACAAACAGTATACAAGTGGACATCTAACTATTTTTAGGACAAATACATTTTAAGCTAAAATAATAGGAAGAAAAACAACCATTTTGAGCAGCCATAATTCAAATGATAAACAAAATTATCCTCATCCCGACTAAAATGCCCATTCCTCCACCAGTCGAAAAAATAAAAACAAAGAGCTCCGAACCGATCACTAATCACTACCATTCATAATTGATAATTCATAATTCATAATTATTTTCCCCCCCTTTCTTGCAAAATAAAAAACTATTATTTAATTTTGCAAAACAAATGATCATCTGATCCTCGGCCTTATACATCTTGATAGTTGAATTTATCCCGGTTTTGAAGCAATATGTTTAGCACAGGCATAGCGACATTCTCCGTATTTATTCTCATTATTTTTTCAATTGTATTCTTTTTGAAGAAATGGCCCGGCGGAGGGGCTAATTATTTTCTGGCCATAGCCTTTGTGCTGATGGTAATCTCCAACCTGTCTATCTCCGTACTACATTATGCCAGCAGTTTTAAACCCTACGACCTGCTCAAATCTTATTTTCCGGCACACAGTGTTTCGGCACTGCTTATAGCTCCCACGCTATACCTATATATATGTGTACTGTTCGGGCATCGTCCAGCTAGTTGGAAAAAACTGCTGCTTCATTATACCCCGGCACTATTACCCGGCACACTTTACCTGTTGTATTTTGCCACGCAGCCTGAACCAATGCAGATTCACCTGCTGATGAGCCATCAACATGCTTCGCATTGGATGGTGGCGGTGCTCAACAGCGTGTTTTGCATCCAAACAGCTACGTATTTTATCATTTGCCTCCGCAACGTATATGCGCTGCGGCAGGTGAACTACGATATTGAGGTGGGGGAAAAGCTGATAAACATCCGGTGGCTGGTTTATTTTTTCGTTATTGCACTGGTAGGGCTTGGTATCCACCTGTTGCTTGGCTTCCTGTCGGGCTTTAGTCACTTACGCATCACCGCCGGTCTGTGCATTTATGCCGCATTGGCCGCCTACCTGGCTTTCTATTTTGTATGGAACTCGCAGCAGGCTGTGCCACTTAGGCCCCAACCGGAAATACTCATACCGCTACCCGAAACGGATCAACCGGTTAAGCAACCAATCGTAAGTGAAAAAGACAGCCTACAGCTCAGCCGGCTGGAAACTGAAATGGAAAAATCCAAACCCTATTTAGTTCGCAAGTGCGATGTGCGCAAAGTTGCCGGACTGGCACAGATCAACCCCAACCACTTATCGGAACTGATAAATACTCATTTTGATTTAAATTTCTGGAACTATCTGAACAAATACCGGGTAGAATATGCCCGTGAGTTATTACAAAACGACAAAGCACACAAACTGATGTTGGAGGTGGTAGCAGAAAAATGCGGATTTGGTTCAAAAAGCAGCTTCAACCGGGCATTCAAAAAGTTTACTGGACAAACTCCGAAAAAATATCAACAAGATATTGAGAAGCAAAAATAAAAAGGCCCCAAATTTTCGAAATAAATGCTCAAACTATTTTATTAAATAGACCCCACAGTTGAATAGACCCGAATAGACCCACACAGTTTATTGAATAGACCCACTAATTGCCCTTTTCATTTTACTATGGAAGCAATTCTCCAAAATGCGGAGGTAAATTCAATTTCGAATTGTCTTTTTCTTTTTACTAAGGAGGCAATTCTTCAAAATGTGGAGGCAAATTCAATTTCGAATTGTCCTTTTCTTTTTACTAAGGAGGTAATTCTCCAAAATGTGGAGGCAAATTCAATTTCGAATTGTCCTTTTCTTTTTACTAAGGGGGTAATTCTCCAACATGCGGAGGCAAATTCAATTTCGAATTGTCCTTTTCTTTTTACTAAGGAGGTAATTCTTCAAAATGCAGAGGCAAATTCAATTTCAAATTGCCCTTTCCTTTTTACTAAGGAGGCAATTCTCTCGAATAAATTTCTCAAAAAAGAAGGTAATTAGAAAAAATAATTTTCCCCATTTACCTTCATAGCAAATAAAGAGGCAAAATTTTTAAAAAAGAAATATTTTAACGCATTGCCGGATCTCATTCAAAAAAGAGTTGTACTCTCCTATTTTACAATGATTTAAATCTAAAAATAACTATATCCTTTATTCCGAGTGAATAAAAAAACGTGTCAACGTGTAACTTGACACGTTTTTGCCCCTAAAAAGTTTTTCGAAACATAAATGCCTGTTTACTTTTGCATCGGGATAACCCACTAAATTTAAAACAAAAAGAATTATGAAAACATCAATCGCTGTGTTACATGTAAACACACCAACTCCTGAAAAAGTATCTAAACTAGCAGGTAAAGTCCTCAACGGTCTTACAAGCAGTGCAACTACCTACAAAGAACCGATCCGCCTCTGACTAGCCTAAGTACCGAACTAGCCACTCTGGACGAGCTCCTTGATTCGAAAGATGGAAGTAAGCAAAAAAATCAGGCTATTATTGATCAGGCCGCTGTGGTATATGCGTTGCTTAAGGAGTTTATTATCTATGTAAACAAAATAGCTAAAGGTGACAAAGCTATTATTCTTTTATCAGGTTTTGATTGTAGCAATGAACCCGAAAGTACTGAAGTTCCCGAAAGAGCACTTATTAAACGTATAGTAGACGGAAGTACTCCATGTAGTGCAAAAATATATGCCGAAACACTGGCAGGTGCCGATAGATGGAAAGTAGAAATTGCAACCGACATCAAAGGCCCGTGGAAGACCTATAGCGATTGCCTTACACGCAATAACCTTGAAATTGAGAATCTCGATTACGGAATAACCATCTACATACGAATAAGTGGTGGCAATATCCGCGGATGGGGAACAGCCAGTGAACCGATGTCCTTTTTGCCCCGTTGATGCATCGCTCCAACCAGAAGTATCACTTTCCTTAAATAACTTTTCCATAGTCTCCGGACTTTGGAAAAGTTAGATCTCCCCCAGCCCCGCAGAAACAAAAAAACGTGGGAACTCCTAGCGTCATCAATTCCAACAACTTCGCTAACCAATACACGCCAAAACCCAAACACGCAATTAATCAGAGAAAAGGTTGTTAATGTAATAATTTGTTTTTATCTTTGGATCGAAAATTAATTAAAAACAAGCGAAACAACGGTAAAAAGGTGACTGATTAGATTCTTGGATAAGTACTTGTATTGAACAAGAGTCAAAATAAGGAAGAACAAATTAATACCGACTAAGCAATAAATAATCAACAAGCTAAAGTTTATATAAGGGTAACAAGGTGAGAATATAAACTGTTAGGTGTAATTAAATAAAAAAATATGTCAGAAGAAAATATTCATTTTAGACTTAACCGGATTTTCCCAAGCACAAGTACAATCTTACGACGAGAAGAAAAAAGTATTGAAAATATATTCAAGACTTCAATATTTGTTCTGGATACAAATTCTCTTTTGGCACCTTTTCAAACAGGAAAGGACGATATAGAAAAGATTCGTATAACATATGAGAAACTAATTTCCGAAAATCGCCTTTTTATACCAGAACATGTTCTAAAAGAATTTGCGGAGAATAGATCTTCAAAAATAAGTGATTTATTCACAAGTATCGACAATTTTATTTCGAACTTACCGACTATAAAAACATTTAAATACCCCATATTAGGTGAACTCGAATCTTATAAAGCACTTAAGGAAACAAGGGAAAGTATCCTTGAATCAGTAAAAAAATACAAGGAGCATTTAATGGACTTAAAAGTAGGAGTGACTAATTGGAATTGGTCAGACCCAGTAACTTTAATGTATTCTAAAACTTTTCCTGAGAGTTCAATTGTGAAAATAGCTACAGGAGAAGAAGCATTAATAAGTGAATATAATGATAGGCTGAAGTTCAATATGCCGCCGGGAAACAAAGACAAGACTAAACCGACGAATGCAATAGGTGATTTTGTTATCTGGAAAACGATTTTAGAACTCGGAAAGAGAGAAAAAAAGATATTGTTTTTATTTCAAATGACGAGAAAAATGATTGGGTATTAAAGGGAAATCAAAAAACTATTTCAACTAAATATGAATTAGTTCATGAATTTTATGAAGAAACAGATGGTAATAACTTCATGTGCATGACTTTTGCAAGCTTTATGGAAGCCCAAGGGGTAGAGATAAATCTTGTTCAAAATTTAAGTTCTAAAGAAAGATTTGGAATGCTGATATCTGAAGAAGAAAGGACTGGCACACTTGAATCTCTAAGGCAAATATATGGTGAAATATCCACTTTTATCAATAATCTAAAAACAGATGAAGAGACTAATTATATTGAAGGCAATATTAGTGAATCTATAAAACATTTCAAGGCAGCGTTTCGTAATGAATTTTCTAACACTACTGATTGGCAATTATTCAGTAACTTCTTCTATAAGTTTTCTGACTGGCTAACAAAGATTGATTCTTACAACTACGAAATTTACTATGAAGAGGTTAGGATGAAAAGAAGTACAGATACACAAAGACTTCTAATGATTGCTTTAGCAAAAGAATTCATTTCTCAATATGAACTATTTTCACTACTATAACTATCCATTTTTCGTTCAAATCTGTTGTTTTGCAATCAGTGGATAGCTCAAGTCTGAATCAGAATTTATAGAATAGGAGAATTCAAAGAATTAAGTGTGTAGAGTAATCTTACTCGCACAAGTCTGTTGGCAATTTGTATTGAGTGTATAGTTGAAGGGTTGTACTATTCTGGGTACAGATAAATATAAGCGATAAGGGGTTCTTATAAATAAAAATGTAATATGACTGACAAGATTCAAGAGACAATAATATTCCAAGAGACATTACCTGATATTAAAGAGTATTGGAATTTGTTTCAAACAACTGGATGGAATCAAGAATATCACTTTTCAATTAAAGACTTAGCCAATGCGATTCAAAATAGTTGGTATTCAATGTCAATATATGATTCCGATAAATTGATAGGATTTGGAAGAGTGATTGCCGATGGAGTACATCATGCTTTGATTGTAGATTTAATAATTCATCCAGATTATCAGAGCAAGGGACTTGGCAGCAAACTTCTCGATAAGTTAGTAAGCAAATGCAAAAAAAATAAGATACGGGATATTCAATTGTTTTCAGCGAAAGATAAATATGCTTTCTATGAGAAATTCGGATTTGAAAAGAGACCGATTAATGCTCCCGGAATGCAGTTAAGAAATAACTGACTCGTCCAAGTCTGTTGTTTTATAATCGGTGGATAGTTCAACTATAGCAAAACGTAACCTGTACTGAAAATAAATCAGTCTATTCGGCTGATAACAGAAGTTGAAAACTGCCAAATTTTAAAATACGGAAAGTTTGTAACCTTGATTTTGATAGATTTCAGTTGAAACAGATAATTATATTTAATACAGCATTAAAAATGACATTAGAAGAAATAATCAATTACAGACGGTCTGTAAGACACTACAAGAATCTTCCCATTGATTCGGAAAAAGTGAGACATTGTATAGAACTTGCAACTTTAGCCCCCAACAGTTCCAACATGCAACTTTGGGAGTTTTATCACATCACCAGCCCGGAAATTTTAAAAGAACTCTCCGTTGCCTGTTTAAATCAGGAATCGGCAACTACTGCCCAACAAATGGTTATTTTTGTAACACGGCAGGATCTTTACAGAAAACGAGCAAACAAAATGATTGAGTTGGAAACTCAGAATATTCTGAAAAATAGTCCCGAAGAGAAACAAGAGAAAAGAATCAAAAGATGGCAATTGTACTATGGAAAAGTCATGCCATTTTTATATTCCCGCTTTATGGGCATTCCGGGGATTGTTCGAAAAGCCCTTGTAAACATTATCGGACTTTTCAGACCAATCACATATCAGGTATCTGAAAACGACATGAGAGTGGTAGTTCATAAAACCTGTGCTTTAGCAGCACAAACCTTTATGCTGGCAATGGCCAACGAAAGTTATGACACTTGTCCGATGGAAGGTTTTGATAGCAGAAAAGTAAAACGAATCCTGGATTTACTTTGGGTGCCGAAATCAATATGATTGTTTCCTGCGGAATAAGAGAAGAACGTGGAGTTTGGGGAGACAGAATGAGAGTCCCATTCGACGAAGTTTATCATAAAGTTTAATAAAACAAAATCGCTGTTTTATGAAAAAATGGATTTTTGCTTTCTTCCTTGTTTATGGATCAGTTTATGCGCAGGAAAATATGTATGTAGACTATTTGAAAAATAACGAAACACAACTTGACTTAAATGGGATAAACCAGTGGAAATTATTAAAAACCGATGCAGAGCAAAATCAATTTATATTACTCGGAGAATCTCACGGCGCACAAGATGCACAACTTATCGATTTTAGTTTGTTGAAGTATTTAAATAAAACAATTGGAACTAAAAACTACATTGCAGAACTTGATTATGCTCAATCAAGTAGTATTAACGAGTACCTAAAAACAGGCAATGAAACAATTTTAAAGAATGTATTCAGGTATTGGGTAAAGAAAAATGCACAATGGGGGAATTCTGATTTTTATAATAAAATAATCAAAATAAGAGCTTTAAACAGCACTTTGCCAAAAACTCAACAAATTACTTTTTCAGGTATTGATAAGGTACAGGATTTTAACCTGTATTTCAAATTAATAGATAAATTCTTGGGTAATAAAAGAAACCCAATGTTGGATTCTCTCAGACAGATAGTTCGTACTGATTTTATTGATTCTGAAATAGGCAAAATCTCAGGTTTTGCTAAAAACTATATTGACAGGATTGAAAAAAATAAAACTGAATTTAAACAGTTATTTGGTGAAAAATTGCCAGTGTTTGAATACCTTATTCGAAATTTAAGTTACAGTAGTACCAAGATATCCGGAGTAAACAGGCCAGAAGCTATGTTTCGGAATTATAAACAACTTTATTCTATACTCCATCTTGAAAATGAAAAGCTTTATGGAATGTGGGGATTTTTTCATTCTCATCAAGTACCTGTTGAATTTTATGGAGAGGATTTTGCGTCAAAATTAGTGAGTTCAAGTCATCCGAGTGCAACAAAGATAATTTCGATCGTCTGTTTACCTATTGATTCAAAATACAATGAGTGGGATAGTAAAAGTCAAACATGGCAAAAGAAATCATTTTCTTATGATGATAAATCACTTTTACAAGTAGATGGAATAGAAGATTTAAAATACTTGACAAACACATATACTACGACACTTTTTAAAATTAATGGGTTGAACTCGCCATTTTCAAAAACAGGACGTTTATTTAATGGCATTTCTCCCCAAGGCAAACTTGTAGGTGATTTTAAACTTCGGGATTATGCTTATCAATATGTAATTTTGATGAGAAATTCTGATTGGTTGAATCCGCTGCCAAAAGCATTTTAAAAAACAAGCATATAAAATCAGTTTGGTTTTGCTGATTCTCAATTGGTGAATTGTACAAGTTTCGCGAAAAAGTAGTCAACAGCCGCCCAAATCTCCACTACACTTAAACTTAAATTATTCTGTGTGTAGAAATTTACAAACCAGTAGTAAGAGGAGTTGACATGTTAGAATTATAAACAGAACTCAGAAATTGTAAACTTCTAAGCTCTGTTTATTGTTTTGATTACGTCGGGGCTTTCTCAAAAGTCTTTTTAGAACGCAAATTAATGCAATCTTATTGAATCAAAATTCAGCAAATCTTATTTACGAAAGTTTGTGTTGTTTGTGTCATTTGCGTGCTTTTGAGACAAGCTCACTAAAAACAAAACAAGGTTTTCTTAATTATTTGAAGAAAGCATTTACTCCATCAACATCGGATACATAGGTTTCAATTTTAGAGATTTTGCCATTATAAATTGTGCAAACAGTGGCTAGGTATTCATCCAGTATAAGTTCGCCTCTTGATGCTTGGTTGTGAACAGACAATGCAACATTATACTGTCCATATAAAATATGTTTCAATTCCAAGCTGGCACCATAATTGACGATCTGTTGAGCTCTGGTTATTATTGCATTTGGACCATTAACTTCGCCTGAAATTAAACTTGTACCGGGTAAAGTCCAGGAGATATCTTCTGTAATAATAGAATGGAGCAAATCCCAATTTTGTGTTCCAACGGCATTGAGGAAAGTCTCGGCTAATTTTTTCTTTTCCAAATCTGTCAATAACTGATTTGTGAATGCAGGTTGAGATGACTGTTTTGTATTCATAAAACTTATTTTTTAATTATGTCATTTGAATTGCAAAACTAGAGCTTTGAATTGAGGAGTACAATATGTGCGAAAATTATCCTATAGTGATAATTTTGCCCTATGATTATAGTAAGTAAGCAATAATATTTAATGATCTGTTTTTTGAAAGCAAAATTCAGATAAATGGTCTTATAACTATTTACTTGTAACTACGGATTAAACACCTAAATAAATATGTATGTATGAAAAGAAAATTCCAAAAGATTTGAATTGTGGCATTGTTGTTTGCATGGAGGTTATTGGTGGAAAATGGAAAGCTTGTTTGATTAATGACATTAATAAAGGTATAAAAAGACCAAGTGAATTGCACCGGTCTCATCCCGAAGCATCTTTAAGAGTGATTAATCAGCAACTTTTTGAACTGGAAAAGCACAACATAATTGAAAAGAAAGTTTTCCCAGTATTGCCTCCCAAAGTTGAGTATTCTCTAACAGAAACAGGGAAAACACTTTTACCCTTAATTGATCTTATGCTAAGTTGGGGAAATGAATATAAAAGCAGGACAAACATTTCAGATTAAAATAAATACAACTGAGTAACTATTTACTTGTAATTACATATATAATTTTGAAAAACATAAACATTAAAACAATCACGCTGATGAATGTACTAGGAATCTTTGCATTACTGTCTTGTTCCAGCATTCCTAAAGGAGTAGCGGCAGTAAAGTCGTTTGATAAAGCGAAGTATCTTGGCAAATGGTACGAAATAGCCCGCATGGATTTTCGCTTTGAACGCAACCTGAATAACACCACTGCCAATTATTCGCTCAATGTTGATGGCAAAAGTATCAAAGTCGTAAATAAAAAACTCCTCATACAAATCTAAGTCCTTATATCTAAATAAATAGAAAATGAGAATATTACTAACCGGGGCTTCCGGATATATCGGGAAACGTCTTCTCCCTGTATTGATTGAAAATGGACATGATGTGGTTTGTTGTGTGAGGGACATCAAGAGATTCTCGCCTCCAGCATCCCTGAAATCAAAAATAGAGATCATTCAGCTGGATTTGCTGGATAAAACTTCGCTTGCCAATATTCCAAAAGATATTGATGGAGCTTTTTACTTGGTGCATTCCATGTCGTCGTCGTCCGACTACCATCAACAAGAACAGGAATCGGCAGAGAACTTCAGAAAGGCAATGGCTCAAACCGCCGTGCGCCATATTGTGTATTTAAGTGGAATAGTGAATGAATCTACCTTATCGAAACATTTAGCATCGAGAAAAAACGTTGAAGCCGAACTTGGCAAAGGGAGCTATAACTTCACCACGCTGCGAGCCGGAATTATCATCGGATCAGGAAGTGCCTCTTTTGAAATAATGCGCGATTTGGTTGAAAAACTGCCGATAATGATTACCCCCAGATGGTTAGAAACAAAGTGCCAGCCCATAGGCATTTCGGACGTGATACAGATTCTTTCCAAAACGATTTTTAATCCCCAAACATTCAATAAAAATTTTGATATAGGTGGTCCCGACATCTTGACCTATAAAGATATGCTTCTGAAATTTGCCCGGACAAGGAATTTAAAGCGCCACATTTTTGTTGTCCCGGTTATGACACCCAAACTTTCGTCGTACTGGCTCTATTTTGTCACATCAACCTCCTACAAACTTGCTGCAGCACTCGTAAATAGTATGAAAATAGAGGTGATATGCCGAAACGATGAGATTAATAAAATACTGGAAATCGAACCAATAAGTTATCAGGCATCATTGGAAAGAGCATTTAGCAAAATAGAAAGCCACGAAGTGCTGTCGAGCTGGAAAGATGCCTTTATAAGCAGTAGTTTCAGTCTTAATTTGTCAGAATCTATTCAGGTACCAACCTATGGTTGTTTTACAGACATCAGAGAAACGGTATTTGCCGACAGGGACGATTGCATACATAGAATCTGGAGCATTGGTGGCGAAACCGGATGGTATTATGGAAACTGGTTGTGGCGAATCAGAGGTTTTATGGATAAAATGGTGGGCGGAGTTGGTTTAAGACGAGGACGTACTTCGACGGATTATTTAAACGTTGGAGATGCATTGGATTTTTGGAGAGTTTTGTATGCCGATAAACAGGAAGGTCGGTTGCTCCTGTTTGCCGAAATGAAATTACCCGGTGATGCGTGGCTCGAATTTAGAATAGTCGAAAATAAGTTGATACAAACTGCCACCTTCAGGCCCCGGGGCTTGTCCGGAAGATTATATTGGTATGCAGTATTGCCGTTCCATGGATTTATCTTCAAAGGAATGATCCGGAGAATAACTAAACATGAAAGATGATGCATTAAATGTAGTTCAGTTACTTGTTTTGGTCTGCGTTGGTAAATAGCTCCAGACAGGGAGCCAAGGCTTGAATCAAAAAGTAAAAAATACAAATGAAGTAATTGGGCAACATTGTAGAACAAAATAAATATCAAAGAACAGATGAAAACATCCCCCAATCCGGATACTATTTATCCAATACCCAATACAAAAACGGTGACTTACGTCAAGCCAACCATTCAATCAAAAAATATTATCGTCGGCGATTTTACCTATTTCAGCGATGTTGATTTTGAAAAACATGTCACACATCATTATGATTTTTATGGTGATAAACTGATAATAGGAAAGTTTTGCCAAATAGCTATTGGGGTAGAATTTATCATGAATGGTGCAAATCACCAGATGAATGCAGCTTCAACATTTCCTTTTTATATTTTCGAAGGATGGGAACAGTCGGTTCCTGCCATGGAAAAAATGTCGGTAAAAGGTGACACTGTCATTGGAAACGATGTTTGGATAGGACAACATGCAACTATTTTGCCCGGCGTGCATATTAGCGATGGAGTTATAATCGGAGCCAATAGCGTTGTTGGGAGCGACATTGAACCCTATTCCATAGTAGCCGGAAACCCGGCACGACTGATCAGGAAAAGATTTGACGACGAATTAATAACATCACTGCTCAAAATTCAGTGGTGGAATCTCCCGATTGAACAAATAAATCAACTTATTCCCATTTTGAGTTGTGATGACCTAGAACAAACAAAGGCCAGTTTGCAGAAACTGGTAAAATAATTGTGCACGATTGCATTACATATCCATTAATGAGAGTTCGTGCGGAGACTTATCACGATAGATTTCCTGTAATTGAAATATGATTATCTGTTTCTTACCTAATCAAAAGATGATACCACAAAAGGCACAAAAGTCACACAAAAGTTTTTATGAAATAAAAACTTAGCTTTTGTTTCCTTGAAAACGCAGGCGATATATCGCTCAAAATTTTCATTTCTTGCTTTTGTGTATCTTTTGTGGCTTTTGTGGTGAATTGTTTTTGAAGTCCACAAAAGATAATATCTATCGATATTATTTCAGGTAACAAAGCGGATATTCATAAATTCAAATATTCATTCTGGAATTTTAGATTCAGATAATTCTTGCTGCAGTAAAAAACCGAAACTATCAGGTAAGCCGGTGGTAAGTTTTTTTTATGTACTTTTGCACTCTCAAACTGTAAATGAATGCATACCGCATCGTTTATAATACTATCCTGAAATACACTCACCGTTGGATTGAGTAAACAAACTCTTCTCCGACTTTTCTTTTCTCCGGTTACTTTAGCTCTTGTTCATTATCTGTAATAGATAATCAACCAATGGTTTGAAAAAGTCTCCGGACAGTTGATAGCAAAATTTTTCTTTAAAATTCTGCTGCTTTATTTCCTTCTAATTGTGCCGGATCAGTGGCACAAGATGAATTATAAACTATACACATGTTATCAGTAGATGCTCTTACCGTCGAATTTGGCGGACAAACACTTTTTTCGGACATTTCATTTGTGATAAACGATAATGACCGTATTGCCCTGATGGGTAAAAATGGAGCCGGAAAGTCGACTTTATTAAAGATTATGGCTGGAGTCCGCGGCCCTTCGCGCGGAACGGTTTTTTATCCCGAGAACACTGTTGTGGCTTATCTGCCGCAGCATTTGCTGATAGAAGATAACCGCACGGTATTCGAAGAAGCATCTCAGGCTTTTTCGGCAATTACCGAGATGGGCAAGCAGATAGAAGCCATGAACGAAGAGTTGACAACGCGTACCGACTACGAGTCGGACAGTTACATGGAACTAATTGAGCGTGTATCAGCCCTGAGCGAACAATTCTACAACATCGAAGACACAAACTACGATGCCGATATCGAAAAGATTTTGTTGGGATTGGGATTTACCCGCGCCGATTTCTCCCGACAGACATCCGAATTCAGCGGAGGATGGCGCATGCGCATCGAGCTCGCCAAGATTCTGCTTCGCAACCCCGACGTAATTCTGCTCGACGAACCAACCAATCACCTGGATATTGAATCCATCCAATGGCTCGA
>JAATGT010000339.1 GCA_015654525.1 Bacteroidales bacterium | reverse complement strand
GTAATTCCTATCGGTTATGCCGACGGATTTGACCGGAAACTGGGCAACGGAGTGGGAGAGGTACTTATCAACGGACACCGTGCCAAAGTGGTAGGCAATATTTGTATGGATTTATGCATGATTGATGTAACGGGTATTCCGGCCAAAGAAGGCGATCAGGTAGAAATATTTGGCGATCATCTGACAATCTCCGAAGTTGCCGGATGGCTGAAAACCATTTCGTATGAAGTGCTCACCAGTGTATCCAGACGGGTCAAAAGAATTTATTTTCAGGAGTAAATTAAATGTGATAGTATGATGATGTATTATTGAAAGAATGAAGAAAACTAATTATCATATCAACCCATCAATAATCAACATATCGACAATTATTGCATCAATAATCAACACATTATCACATCAACAAATCATCACATTAATAAATTAATCAATGGTTCTGGCTCATATACAGCAATTAAATACCGCTAAGATACTGCTGCAAAGTGCATCGACTTTGGCCGCTCAGCTTATTAAAACCTTTGCGATATTAAGTTTTGTCGACGATGATGAGTTTATTGCTGTGCGAGAAGCTGAGTTGAAAGCGCTGCTGGTAGAACTGCATATTGCAGATGCGAATATCCTTGTCCGCAATTCAAAGAACAAGGTATTATCAGCTATTTGCGAGGAAGTGGAAGCTTCATTTTTAATTATTCAGCAGGCTAACGGACAAGGCAAACTGATTCGGTCGTTGCTGAAAGATTGCCGGGAATTGCGTATTCCGTATTTGTTTTACAAAGACTCGTTTCCGGCATTAGATCTGACGAAAGTCATTTTACCTGTCGGGTTTCTGGAAGAAGAACTGGAAAAAGCACAGTTTGCTGCTGCTTTTGGAAGGTTCTGCGGTTCGGAGATCAAGATGTTACTGGCAAATGATTACGGCTCGAAAGCAGCAAATAATGCAGAAAAAATGCAGAGCCTGTTCGATAAATTTGATTTCAGCTATACACTCGATAAAGCCACCAAAGATAGTTTTAAGGTGGAAGCCGAATCCATTGAAGTAGCACAGCGGGAAGGAGCCGGATTAATTATTGTCTCAGCTTCGCGTGATTACGGTTTGGACGACATTCTCTTTGGACCTAAAGAATACCATGTGCTGAAGAAGTCTGAAATACCTGTTTTGCTGGTTAATCCGCGTGGCGATTTATATGCTTTATGCGATTAGTATTCTGGATTATAAATCCGGTTATAAGAAAGTAATATTATGGAAAATCTCTGTTATAAACTGAAACAACAAGCAGGATGGAGTTTAAAACAAGAATAAGAACATTAATTTTCAGAGAATTATTTGTGCCTTTGCTGGCCATATTCGCTATTGTTATCATTGGTTTTGTGGGACTGATGTTTATAGAAAAACTGTCACCCTTGCAGTCGCTCTATATGTTGGTTATCACGCTGGCCACTATTGGTTACGGCGATGTAGTTCCGGTAACCGATGCTGGTAAAATATTTACAATCTGCCTGGTGCTGGCCGGCTTCACGGTGGGTTTATATGCTGTGGGTAAAATTTCTGCTTTTTTTGTAGAAGGAGAACTGTCTAAATTATTAAAACAACGAAAAATGAACAAAGTGTTAGACTCTATGAAGGACCATTACATTGTTTGTGGTTATGGTAAAACCGGGAAACGCGTATTGGAAGATTTATTGAACAAAGGACTGGATGTTGTAATAATAGAAAATAATGCTGAGCGGAGCGAAAAGCTGAAAGAAATTTACGGCAAGAATTTTATCCACCTGGATGCCGATGCTACCAACGACGATGTATTGCTTCAGGCAGGCATAGAGCGCGCCCGTATCCTGATCTCGGTACTCTCGTCGGACGCCGAAAATCTTTTTGTGACACTAAGTGCTAAGGATCTGAATAAAAAAATAAAGGTGATAACCCGTGTGTCCGAAGCTACGTCGGGTGAAAAGTTCAGAAAAGCCGGTGCCGATTTTATCGTTTCGCCTATTGAAATTGCCACCGACCGGATTATTTCCATTGCCACTACCAGTGCCGACTTCTTCAGTTTTGTAGAATTTGCCGGAGCTCGCGAGGAACTGAAAGACTATAAATTCGGGATGGTGGAGATTCACGAGGGAAGTGATTTGATCAATAAAACTTACCGCGAGGCCAACATTCCTCAACGAACCAATCTGGTAGTAATAGGCTTTTATTCTTCGCAGAGCGAATTACAGGTTAATCCAAAAGCGGACAATATCATTCAACTGGATGATAAACTACTGGTTTTTGGAAATGAAGATCAGATTGAAACATTAAAGAAAATTTCGAAACACAAATCATAGACCATTTAAATCATGACAAAAATTGGAACAACTCTCTCATCAGTTGGCAAAAAAGCCATTTTGTGCGGATCGGGAGAATTAGGAAAGGAAGTTGCCATCGAGTTGCAACGTTACGGAGTGGAAGTAGTTGCACTGGATAAATATGCCAATGCACCGGCTATGCAGGTAGCCCATCGCTCACATGTGTTTTCTATGCTCGACGGTAAGAAACTCCGCGAAGTGATAGAAACAGAAAAGCCCGACTATATCATTCCCGAGATAGAAGCTATAGCAACCGACACGCTGGTGGAGCTCGAAAAAGAAGGTTTTAATGTTATTCCTACAGCCAAAGCCACTTTTCTGACTATGAATCGCGAAGGTATCCGGCGCCTGGCTGCCGAAGAATTGGGTATAGCCACTTCGCCTTATCGCTTTGCATCCAGTAAAGAAGAGTTTGAGCAAGCAGTGGCAGCTATTGGCATTCCTTGCGTTGTGAAACCCATTATGAGCTCTTCAGGTCATGGACAAAGTGTGATTAAAAGTCAGGCCGACATAGAGTGTGCATGGACTATAGCACAGGAAGGCGGTCGGGCAGGAGCAGGGCGCGTTATTGTAGAAGCCTTTGTGAAATTCGACTACGAAATAACCTTACTTACCGTACGTCACTGTGCCGGAACAACTTTTCTGAATCCTATCGGGCATTATCAGGAGGATGGCGATTATCGCGAATCGTGGCAACCACAACCGATGGCAGAACAGGCACTGGAAAAAGCTAAACACATAGCCAAATTGGTGACGGACGCATTGGGTGGCTACGGCATTTTTGGTGTGGAGCTTTTTGTATGTGGCAACGAAGTGCTGTTTAGTGAAGTATCACCCCGTCCGCACGATACGGGTATGGTTACTATGATTTCGCAGGACTTATCGCAGTTTGCTTTGCATGCCCGCGCCATTTTAGGGTTGCCTGTGCCATCGGTACGTTTTTATCGCCCATCAGCATCCAAAGCTGTGGTGGTGGAAGATGATAGCGACAAAGTAGTATTCGATAATCTGGAAGAAGTATTGGCCGAACCGGATGTACAAATCCGGATCTTTGGTAAACCCGAAGTGGTAGGACACCGTCGGTTGGCAGTTATTCTGGCCAGTGCCGATACTATTGAAGAAGCAAGGGCTAAAGCCAATCGGGCTTACGACAAATTAAAAATCGAAGTATTAGCCCGTTGATAATACGACTACTATTCCACCTGAATACAAGAAGAGGCGCTCTTAACGAGGTCTCTTTTTGTGTTTAAAACAGCCGAAGAAGGGTTAATCCCTATACTTTTTTAATACCCTAAGAGCCAATTGGAAATATATTCCGATTTTTTGTTGTACCTTTGCATTAAGATATTCCAACAAATATCATTCTCCCGGTTGATCCCTCGTTCGATTTTTTTCAAATAGGTTTTACAGACAGCTTTCTCTTTCCTGAATAGTTATCTCTCATTTTTCATCAACCGTTCCCGGAAACATTATTTTAAAATTATATAATTGCATGGCAAAATCCCAAAACGCATTTAACAAACAAGAAAAAGAAAAGAAACGTTTAAAAAGAAGAAAAGATAAACTGGAAAGAAAAGAGGAGCAAAAGCAAAATCCTTCGGAAGGTGGACTTGACAGTATGATTGCTTATGTTGACGAATTCGGTCGCTTGACTGATACTCCGCCGGATCCTACTAAAAAAACCAAAATAGATGTCTCAACCATCGAGATTGGTGTGGCACGACGCGAAGAAGAAGTGGTTTCACCGTTCAAAAATGGTCGGGTGGATTTCTTCGACGATTCGAAAGGTTTCGGATTTATCAAGGAAACAGGAACGCAGGAGAAATATTTTGTACACGTAAATGGCTTACTTGAAGCGGTAAAAGAAGGCGACATGGTTGCTTTTGAACTGGAGCAGGGGCGCAAAGGCATTAATGCCGTACGGGTAAAAAAGGCATAAGCTCCGATCGGACTCTTTGTATTTCCGGTTTACATGTATTCCGATCATCTTTACGGTGAGATCGTAGATTTCACCGTATAAGTTATTTGTTTGTATTAAATCGAAAAGATATTCTTATCAAAAAAGAAAAAGAAAAGGAAGAACCTCAGGGCTCTTCCTTTTCTTTATTATATATCTCCTACGGAGAAAAAATCTAAAATCTTGAATTGTTCTATTGATATATAACTCCTAACGCAGTATATTTACGGACAACTTCATGAGACTTAACCCTAACCCGGGTTATTAGGTCTCGCAGGCAGATTGTTTACTCATTTCCAGTCTTAGTTCTGACCATTATAATTCTAATTCAATATCTGTAGTACGAGCTCATTCTCTGTTAGTTTTATAATTTTCCATTTATAAACAGCCTCACCTCCCCAATATGTAACTTTCACAAGGATAACCGAATCGATACCACTCAAGCTCCAGTTTCCACTATTATCGACATAAGTTACCGGAGGAGTGGCGCACCAACCGGAAATCGTTCGTTCAATAAATTTACCGTCTTTGCCAAAACTAAAGCCATATTCGTGATCTTTTAATTCTCCGGATCTGGTATAAGTTGTCTGATTATCATTATAAACAGGACTAACCCAAGAGCCCAGTAGCAACTGTTTTTCGGTTATACTAACAGAGTCATTTTTGTCGCACGATACCAGTACGGTAAACAATAGGGCAAGTAAAAATAATCTTGTTTTCATACTATTTCTTTTTCCTAAAGATGATATTTCGATCGGTAACGTTGCACCCGATCGAAATATTAGTTATGTTTAGCTGCAGAAATATTGATTTAAGCCGGAAAACAGGGTAAGTTTTATATCCCGTTTCCAAATCGGGAAGTATCCACTTTTTCTACCTCTTTCTTTTTATACCCACTGAAGCTATATTTAAAGGTCAACGAAATTAAGCGTGCATCGTAAAACAGTGTCATATTGTTTTGTTGCTCACCTATATTTATGTGGGTCTTTTGTGCCCTGCTGTTCAAAATATCCTGTGCTTTCAGCGTCAGTCGGGCTTTATCGCCGGCAAACTTCCAGATTAAAGCCGTAGTCAGATCGGCAGTGGGGTCGGTGTTATAGATTCCCTGAATGGCTGCCGACTGACAATAAGCGTCGACAGACAGAAACCAGTCTTTTTTCTTTGTCAGGAAAACAGTATTGTTCAGTCCTACATATCCAAAGAGTTTTTTCCGGTTAAAATCAATATCATAGAGTGTTCCTTTGTCATGAAAAAGTATTCCGGTACCTGTCAGTTTCGATTCCAGTAAACTTCCGACTTTAAATGGAATATCTGCCGATAACCCGGACATATTCCGATAATCCATATTAATAGTAGTGTAAATCATGGTTAATGCAGTTTTGTTCTGATAAGGCATTTGTTGTATGCTACCCGATTCGTGATTGAAAAAAGCCGTCAATACATACTTTTTCAGAAAGATATAATTCAGACTGCTGGAATAAGTCCGTTCCGGCAACAGATTCTGATTGCCTTGCGCATAACTATAAGCATTTATATACTGCCGACTGGGCGATGTTTGCCAATAGCTGGGGTATACTTTATCACTCGAAAACGATAACTGGAATGTATTATTTTCATTGGCATTATAGGATAAATTCATATTAGGGAAAAGATCCAACCTATCCCACAACGTTCTGTTCTGCTGCAACGAATCTACCGTAGCTTTATAATACTGAAGCGATAGCGAAGCCTGTAAGGAAATTTTCGGTCCAAACTGACGGGTAAAACCCAGGAATCCTCCGGCATTTTGCTCCTTTTGCGTTTGAATAAATGTAGCTGTTTTATCCGTTGTGTTATTGACGCTGGTAAACGATTTATTATCCGTTTTCGATACCGATCCGCTTATTCCGTAATTAAGCTCCCAACCGTGCTTCAACTGACTGTTCATGTTGGCATATACAGTTCCTCTTTCCACATGCTGCGACGAGTTACTAAGGGTAGTTTCAGATGTCTGGAGACTGGATGTATTAAGAAGCTCCTGATCCGACTTGTCGTTGTACAACACATAATCGCCTCCCAGACTCAGCCCTTTGGCAGTAACATAGTCAAACCGGAAGCTGTGCATTGTAGTCGGGTTTATAATATGATTATTCGTAGCTACAGTGTCTACATTCACAAAAGAGGTGTTTGAAGATCTTCTCGAATTGGCATGATCAAAAGAGCCGGTATACGTTAAAGTATAATGACTTTTAGCCGCTGTTTCATATTCCAACACGCCCCGTACATTATGTTTATAGTCCATTGTTTTGCCTACATTAGCCTGGTCGACCTGATAAATCTGATTATTCAGCGTAGGAAAAGCCTGCATATTTTCTTTTCTTCTGGCACTTTCATGTTCCAAAGAATAAGAAAAATCGCTGGAAAAACCACCACTGGTGTAGCCCAGGTTGACACGACCCGAAGGGGTAAAATAATAAGCCTGGCTTCCGGTGAGCGATACTTCGCCTTTCACCACATCTTTCAGCGTCTTATCGTCTTCCATAATAATATTGATAGCTGCTCCGCGAACGCCATACTGAGGCGGAGTGCTATACATCACTTCGATTTTTTTTACCTTACTGGCCGAAGTCGATTTCAGCATACTCACAACCTGATCGAGTGTCATGGAGCTCAGTCGGTTGTTGATAAGAATATTCGTTTTTGTGGTTCCGACAATAGAGACCAGATCGCCGGTCATAGATATACCCGGTAGCTCTTTCAGCACATCGAAAGCATTATCAACCGGTTTGTACTTAATCAAATTCGGAATATTATATTGTAGCCGCCCACCGACGACTTTTAATATAGGGCGTTGGGCTTTTACAAAAACATCAGGCAGTTTAAGCGTTGTACTGTCGTTTAGTTTAAACATGCTTTTATTGGTTACCTCCTGAGCAGATATTGAAAGCTGTAGTAACAGGGTGGAAATAATGGTCAGAAAAATTTTTTTATCCATAATCAAATTAATATATAAGGGTTATACTTCTTATTCTAAAAAAAAACGTTGCGACAATTACATTCAATCGTGAAGCTGTAATATCATTTTTAGTATTTTCTGACTTTATTTGCAGCAAAAGGTTGTAGATTGCTGCTAAATCAAAATCTATTTATTATTATTTTACAAAAATAATAGTAATACTTTACATTAACAAGAAATTTATAAGTTTTTTATCGATAAAGGATAAATGAGTTAATATTGAACTGAAAATTCAGTCTTCAATAAACAAACCGTATTCTTTTAAACTAATCTGTTATTGTAGATTATAACCGTTTAGTTATTATCAACTACAAAGTGATTGAATTTGAATAGCCATAGATGTAAACCCATGGTAATATATAACAATAAATACACAACCACAACGTGGTTGAATGGCAGACAATCCTTCATTGTGCCTAATTTAAATACAATATAATAAGTTGTTTATCCTATTATTTTTAGGTAGATTGGACTGTCAATTGAAATCTCCGTATTTTGCCACCCCAAAAAAGCAAACCGTTTCCAGAAAAATATCCAGAAACGGTTTTCATTGGAATTTCTAACTCAAAAGGGATTGACTGTCGGCGGGTCGAGCAGGGCTCTTAGCAGCCGGAGTCAAACGTTCTCCGGTTAAGGAGAAGGACCGGTTCATTTTTTTTTAATGTTATCATCCTACTACGTTGGCACTGATAACGCTACTCCAGGGACCCGCTTCGCCGCGGGTATTCACCCACCGGAGCCAATAGTAAACTGTTTTTCCTGCCTGTGTTCCATCAAATGTATTTACATAAGGTGAGGCGGTGCAGGTAGCCAGATACGTTAGTTCCGAAACAAGTTTAGGAGCTTCACCATCTATTTTCATATAGATTTCGCATCCGTGCACACCATCGGGCTTGGCTCTGCTGTGTGGCGAATCCTCGTCGTAAAAATAAATAGCGTGTTGTCTGCGTGCCGAAAAATCAATTTCTCCAACAGGACTGGTGCTTGGTTTAGCCACCGGTGTACGAGTTCCTGTTTTTACTGTAAGACCCATACGGGTACGATCACTATCCGTTACCTTTGCATTATTGCTCAACCATTGAGCAGTGAAAGGACGAATTACATCCACATAATCATTACGAGCATCGTCTTTGCCCTGTACATCAGCCGAAGTACGATTCTGTTTATTACTTGCTTTCGGGTAGGCAATATCCCAGATGCTTTGTTTTGCTTTTACTGAAGCAATATCCTCAGCAGGTATTCCCCAAGCAACTGCATTTTGCTCTACTATTTCAACAAAATTGCCTTGCCATTGATGAAAGGTGCCATCGCTGCGAGGTATAAAATCTGTGTTACTCATGATTGTTATTTTTTTATGAGTTAGCAAATAAATAATATATTAATAGTTAGAAATTCCGTAAATTATATTGTGATTCAGATAATTAATCGTTCGACTCTATTCTTTTCCAATTGTTTGGTATCTTAATACGGGTCTTCCGTATTTAAACACGGAAGTCTCGTATTCAAACACAGAAGGCTCGTATTCAAATGCGGAAGACTCGTATTTAAATACGGAAGACTCGTATTCAAATATGGAAGATCCGGATTCAAACACGGAAGGCTCGTACTCGACTTCCAATGTTCTGTGTTATGCTCCGGCCGGACTTTATGTACTAAAAAATATTTTGTGGCACTTCACGAAATAAATGGACTATTTTTCATTTTGTTGGTACTAAGTTATAAATGAAATTTCGAACTTCCAAAAAATAAAATAAAAAATAGTTGGACAGAGCTATTTGAGCCAGTATTGATTACTAGTGATTTATGTGGTTAAAAAAAGGGAAGTGTTGGACAGGCATTTTTTAATAAAAAAAATAACTAAAAATATACCTTATTTAACGAACGTAAAATCAAAAAAAAAGAGACAACTGAACGAATATATAGCTGATTCCGATGGAGAGTTGTAACCGGAAATCTGAGTTGTATTTATCGAAATAGGGTGGTGGAACTTGTATGTTTTTTACAGTTGTACCCCAACTAGTAAAAAAGGAAGAACCTGCCGGCTCTTCCTTAAAGATAGTGGTGGGTTTGATAAGCTACAGGCATAAGCAGCTTGAAGTTTTCATTCCCCGATGTCGGCTGTCGAACTCTTATTTAGTAGAATAAGCAGTCAGCATCCACACCATTTTTTCTTGTTCTCTGATATAGTCACTCATCATAGCTACAGTGGCCTCGTCGCCGGCTACCGAGGCCAGGATTAAAATCTGACGTTCGGATTCAATAAAATAGCTGTACGATTCGAGCACATGTTTCAACCCGGTATCTCCATGAGTTTCGTACTCACTTTCTTTAATCTTTGATATTTTCAGATAATCGCTGTATTTATGAGCTGGTACCCCGTCGAGCATTAAAATTCGTTCGGCTATTTCATCGGCCTTTTCGTTGGCATTGTTATAAAGCTTTTCAAATTCGGCATGTAACACAAAAAAGTCTTTTCCTTTTACATTCCAGTGAAAACCGCGCAGGTTAGTATAAAAAATCTGATAATCGGCCAGCAGCTGATTTAATGCGTTTGCTATATTTTTTGCTGCACCTGCTTCCAATTTTATAAATTCTAATGTTCTCATAATTCTAATCTTTATTGTTGTTTTTTATTTATGATGCAAAGGTAATGGGCAAAACAACATAAAGCAAACAAATAAATACTATGAAAATATAGATATATTCTATTTATGTTTTGAGTCATGAAAATAAACCGACCGGATATAAAGCAAAACAGGCTGTTCCCCCTGAGTTGGAAACAGCCTGTAATAATAGAAGATGCAATTTACTTTACGTAGAAGCGTGTGGTTCCACTCCATGTTTTACCGGCGCTCACTGCCTGAAAGCCGGTTACGCTGGCAGGCAGTTTCAGGTTGGGTGCATTGATGGCCCAGGTTTGCGGTTCGGGGCATACCCAGTCCACTTCGCCACCGTTGTTCCAAAGGGTCCAGTGTTTAAACTGACTGTCCACTTCGTAATACACGCTAATCTTATCTTTGGTATTAGTCAGAATAGCTCCGTGGTAAGGCTTACCGTTTACGGTCAGCGCTTCGTCGGTCAATGCTATTTCAATAGGTTTGCCGGTAACGGTCATTCCTTCGGTACGTAACAAAGCTTCTTCGTCTGACAAATTCAGCAATTCCTCGGTAGGCAAACTGCGGTCGGTCAGCTCCCAGCGTTTACCGGCCGATAAGCGCAGTTTATAATCCGATTTTTCTGTGTTTTTGAAAAAAGGCAAGCGGATAGGAGTGTGGTAACCAACTCCCAGAGGCATGGGTGCATTACTCAGGTTTTGGAAGCTGACAATATGAGTCAGTTCATTATCGGTCAATATAAACCGGATTCTACAAATAAACTCATGCGGAAAATCGGTGAATATGGCGTTGTTTATCTGGTTGGAGAAAAAAGTGGCTTCCACTTCCACTGCATCGGCTGACATGCGCGTGTGCGTAACGGTAAATACCTGCGACTTGATAATACCATGATGGTAATTATTCTGGGCGGGAATCGTAATGGGGTAGTTGTACTTTTTACCGGCAAAGGTGTAGGTTCCATCTTCAATGCGGTTGGGCGGAAACAACAACGGTACGCCGAATATTTGTGGACGGTTTATAAATGTGTCCATCTCTTCTGCTGTAGGGGTATGCAGAATATCTACTTTTTTTTGCTTGTTATAGAGCTTTACCAGATTGGCACCTACCGAAGGCACAATAATGGCTTCGTATACTTTCGTTTCGAGTAAAACGGCATCGATTCCGTTCCATTTAATTTTTTCAATATTCATGATTGTATTTTATTATAATATGTTATCCTGTTATTCCGGTTTTTCCCAGATCTTGCAAATTTACTAAATAGTAACGAAAAGTACTTTGTTTCCATCGAAATTTCGACCTATTGCCATCACATTAGTCCGAAATACAAAACGAGCTGTACAACTACCATGTTGTATACAGCTCGTTTTAATATTCTGAATCAGTAACTGAAGCTTAATTGGCTGGGCTGAGTTCTGCGTTGATATCCAGGGTAACTTCGTCGCCCAACATGGCAGCTGGAAATTTGCCACCGATACCAAAGTCAGATCTTTTCAAAAGACCCTTTACGGTAAATACAGCGGTCTCTTTTTTATTCATCGGATTAGTTACTTTTCCTTCAAATATAAGATCCAATACCACCGGTTTGGTTACTCCGTGCATGGTCAGATTACCTTTCAGCTTATAAAGTTTAGCTTTCACATGGGCTACTGAAGTACTTTTGAATGTAAGAGTTGGAAATTGTTTGTAATTAAAAAAGTCTTCTGTTTGTAAATGTGCGTCGCGTTTATCATCATCGGTATTAATGCTTGGAATCTGAGCAACAACATCAATTTTTACATCGCTGTAGTCGGCTTTTGAAGTAAGGGCTTTCACTTCAAACTGTTTGAAACTACCCGATACGCGCGAAACCACCATGTGCGAAATGGAAAAACCTAACTTGGAGTGCGAACGATCTGAAACCCATGTTTCTGCCGATACTGCAAAAGTAACCAGCGTAAGTACTATTAATAAACTAATTTTCTTCATAAATTTTTTTTTGATTTTTATTTATATTGAGTTTGTTGATAACCTGATTTTAATTTCAACCATGAATGTTCCATTTATAAAATCAACAGCTTGTATTATCCGGGAAAAGGCCAGAGTATATGACACAAATATTTTCCTGAAATTTAAATTATATGTTATACAACGGTTCATATTCTTTATTTGTTCTTCGGAATAAAAACTTTCTTTGTAAGTCTAAATCAAAACTATAAAAAAAATCGTCATACTATCCTAAACGGGTAGTATGACGATTTTTTGCCAGAAGGCAATAATCAGTTCTGTTTTTATTCGAAATATAATTCTCCGAAAAATTCCGGGCGATGGAAATCTGGTTGCTCTGTTTTTACCGGACTCCAGGTTACAAAATGGCGGGAGTCAGTTCCGTCGGCACATTTGTAAAAGTTTCCTAATATCTTCTCCGGCAGACGGTCGGGATTGATTCCCATAATGCGCATAGGAATTTTTACGGTCAGTTCCCATTCAAACATACCTTCCATTTCATTAAATGCTCTGCGTCCAAGTGTAGGAAAGCGTTTAATCATGGATAACTCTTCTTTGCTGTATGGTGTTACATTTTTGTTACGTTCTACACGTTTAGAGGCTTTACAAGTTCCGATACAATTGAATTCAAAATTCATGTATTGGTCATTTTCGGGTAGTTTACAAAAAAACTCAACGCAGCTATCTTCATTAACCGGATCCTGATCGTTCGAATAGATAGCGCGGAGCATACTTCCACGAACAGAATATTTAATAAAAATACTGTCTTTTGATCTGGCTATATAAAATTGAGTAATAGGTCTGTAAGGGTACTCTTTTACCCAATTTAGTGTTTCAATTCTATCCTTGAATCCATAATCATCCAGTATATTATCGGTCGATCCAATATCAATGTCATCTAATGCCTCGATATATTTAATATTTAAGCTTTTCATCGTTTTTACTTTTTGCAAATTTCTGCAATATTAACCATTAATTTTGATAAAATGAAATTTTTAATCAAGAATATATCGTTAAATATAAGCATTTGGTAATGATCCTGACTTTTGATCTATATTTTTATTATAATTTTATCAGTTGAAAGTATGAAATTGGATTATCCGGAAACTATTCTACTATCTGAATAAAAAAGAGGCTGTTAATAGTAGACTATTAAACAACCTCTTTTAGGGTCTCGTAAAAACACTATTTTTACAAATTATTTCTCTTTATCCAATGCTAATTGTTTTTTAATTTTGGCAATTGCTTTTTTATGTGATTGTTCAAAATGAGATTTTAAATCATCAATCACCTCTTTTACCGAAAAGATTCGGGGTGCCAGATAGGCATTACTGCCCGCAAAGGCATAACCCTTATCCAGATTTCCTTTATAAGCGTTGAATAAAGCCACAATGATACAATATGGCACTTTTGTATAGTCACATGTACGTAAACAATTATAAGGACATGATTTAGGACGGGTCAACCCTTGTTTTACCTTGTCTAAAAAAGTATTATTCAATGCTCTTCCGGGCATACCCACAGGGCTCTGAATAATTTCAACATCATTCACCTTGGCATCTATATATGATTGTTTAAACTTAACGTCGGCATCACATTCATTGGTAGTTACAAACCGACTGGCAATTTGCACTCCTTTAGCTCCCAGCTTCATGAATTTGTACATATCTTCGCCCGAATAAATACCTCCGGCAGCTACAACGGGAATTTCCTGATTGTATTTTTCTTCGAAATAAGCCACTTCTTTTACTACCTCAGGAATCAATTTTTCGAGTGAAAAATCGGGATCCATAATCTGGTTGTTTTTAAAACCCAAATGACCACCAGCTTTAGGACCTTCTACAACAATTAAATCGGGAAGGTAGTTATACAATGTTTTCCATTTTTCGCATATAATTTTTGCTGCTCGTGCCGAAGAAACGATGGGAACCATTTTTGTGGTACAACCTTCAGTTCGGTATTTCGGTAAATCCAATGGTAGACCGGCACCGGCAAAAATAACATCCGCTTTTTCTGCAATAGCCGTTTTCACCATTTCATTGAAATTGGTTAACGCCATCATAATGTTAACTCCTATAATGCCCGAAGTTTTTTCCTTTGCTTTTCTGATTTCTTCTTTCAACCCGCAGATACAGGCTTCCATGTAGTCTTTAGCCGTATTGCGATAAATAAGACCAAGTCCTGCACAAGATATAACGCCTACTCCTCCTTCATTTGCAACCGCAGACGCTAATCCATTTAACGAAATTCCAACACCCATGCCACCCTGAATAATGGGTAAACGAGCTGTCAGATTTCCAATTTTCAAATTATTCATTTTGCACATTTTGATGATTATTGTGCAAAGATACATATTATTGAATGAACTAATTGAAGGAGATAGCTTATCGCTTGTATATTTAACAGAAATCATCCATTATTAGGGTATTTCGACGGGATTGTAAGGAAAACAATAATAAAATTGTCATAAAATACATATTTATACTGGAAATAAGAAGCTTAAAAATCGACAATAACGTTGAATTTTGCTCTAAAAAACATATCTTTGAATTCTGAAATTATTGAATAGGAATATGAACTTTACGGCTATAGATTTTGAAACAGCTCACGCTGAATTTCCTTGCGAGATAGGACTGACTCGAGTAACAAATGGTGTGATAACAGACTCAAAGTCCTGGTTAATTAAACCGGCTTGTTTTCCGTATATGAACCCCTGGAATCAACGTGTACATGGAATTTCAAGCAGTGATGTATCATCAGCCAACACTTTCGAAAAAATATGGACTGAGTTACAACCTTGGTTCGAAGATCAGTATCTTGTGGCACACAATGCCGCCTTTGATATGCGTGTATTGCGTTCGGCATTGGCTTATTACGATCTTGCCATTCCTCATGCTGAATATTTTTGCAGCGTCAGCCTTTCGCGTAAAACATGGAAACAATTATCAAGTCATTCGCTGGGAGTTGTCAGTCAATTCCATAACATCCGGTTTAATCATCACCGGGCAGGCGATGATGCCAGTGCTTGTGCTCAAATAGCCCTCAAGGCGTTCGAAACTGTTGATGCACTAACAGTTCAGGATGGATTAAAAAAACTGGGAGTGGCATTGAAAAAATTATAGACTATAGCTCATAGTCGGGATGTACTTCTTTTGTTTTTATGACTTTAGCAAAAAAAACCTCTCTGAGCTTCACAGCAGAGAGAGGTTATCACTAAAAATTATCGTTTTTTATTTACACACACATTAGAAAAGCTCGTCTACAAGACAACGCTTTTTTTTCTTAGAATCCAGCAATGTCATATTTAGGTTCTTCCGTAATTTCCGAAACTAATTCGGTATACACTACTTTACCTGTTTCGTCAATAGCTACTACAGAACGAGAAATCAATCCTTTAAGAGCTCCGTCAGTCAAAAGTACTCCATAATCGGTAGCAAAAGTATTGTATCTGAAATCAGATGCTGTAACTACGTTTTCCAACCCTTCGGCACCACAGAAACGACTTTGAGCAAATGGAAGATCTTTAGAAACGCAGATAACCACTACATTGTCTTTTTCTGAAACCCATTTGTTGAATTTGCGAACTGAAGCTGCACAAGTGCCTGTATCTACGCTTGGAAAAATATTCAGCACAATGCGTTTCCCCTTATAAGTGCTTAAATTAATTTCTTCTAAACCGCTACCCACCAAGGTGAAATCAGGAGCTTGACTTCCTACTACAGGTAATTGACCATTGGTGTGTACATCGCCGCCTTTAAATTTTACTGTTGCCATAATAAATGAATCTTATAATTTACTTTAAAAATTAGTTTGTTAATGTTGTAATAACAGCGGACAGTGGTTTTTTGTTTATATTTGCAATGAATTTTTTCAAAAAAAAAAGGAACAACAATATGAAGTGTCTAAGATATTCTTCAGTCTGCGTGCTGCTGTTTATATTGGTTTTCACGTCGTGTAAGGATTCTCACGAATACAGTGTTGATAGTGCTTTTACAGAGTATTTACAACGTTTTGAAGATGAAGCAGCAACTCGTGGTCGCACTTTCGATCCGAAGAGCAGTGGACTTATTATTGAATTCGGAGATTTGTCTGGTGATGTAGCGGGTTTAACTCACTACGAAAAGCCTATTCGCATACAAATAGATAAAACTTATTGGGATGCAATATCTAAAACTGCCGGTGCCGATATGATGAAAGAAGATTTGCTTTTCCATGAACTAGGACACGGATTGTTAGGACGCGAACACCTGAATACAACACTCGAAAATGGTGATTGGAAATCAATCATGTGTGGTGGCGATAAGGTGAATGACAGAGCCTGGAATATTAATTACCGCGGTGAACGTAGAAAGTATTATCTCGATGAATTATTTAAAGAAAGCACTGCAGCTCCTGATTTTTCGAGTCTCGAATTGGCTGTTGACACAACAGGTTATAGCACTTTTGTACAAAGAAACTTTGATACACAAGACCAAGCAATTTGGCCATTAGTAGATGACTCGCAACATAAAATAAGTTTAGATAATGGGCGGTTATGTTTTCAGTCTAAAGTAGATCAGACTTATCTTGTTTTAGCCAAAATGGGAACATCCATCAGTATCAACTCCAATTTTTCGTATGAAATAACAATTCAATACCCAACCGGCACTGCTACTAATCAATATGGTCTGATATTTGCCCCTGCAAGTTCCAATGCTACCGATTCAACAGAATATTTTACAATAAATAATAATCAAAGAATGTTTATGGGCAATCGATTATGGTATAGCTTTTTTACAGAATTGCCCGAATCCAGTATCGTCCAGGCTGGCGTCAACAAACTGAAAGTGTTTAAAGTAGGAGGGATACTATACTATTTTATTAATGGCATTTACTGTTACCGGTCGGAAATCGTGACCAGCACCAATTTAAATCAATTTGGGTTTATGGTTCCGGCTCAGGGAACTGTTTGGGTTGATAATTTTAAAATAGCTCAACAAGCAAGTGCCGGTGTAGTTCAAAAAGTAAAACAAAATATTCAGGTTATCGGAGGAGCGCAAGTGATTTCCGACTTTAATCAGCATACAATCAATAAGCAATAAACTCACTGAGCGCAGTGTATTATTGAATATCATTAAAAATAATTCTTCATGTCTAAATTCGTAATTTATCAAGTACTTCCACGCCTCTTTGGCAACACAAATACAACAAACAAACAAAACGGAACAATCCAGGAAAATGGTTGCGGAAAGTTCAATTCTTTTACGACGAAAGCGTTGAGAGAGATAAAATCGTTAGGTATAACACATGTATGGTACACCGGCATTATAGAACATGCCACACAGACTGACTATTCTGCTTTTGGTATACAAAAAGATCATCCCGGGGTGGTAAAGGGGAAAGCAGGATCGGCTTACGCCATCAAAGACTATTACGATGTAGATCCTGATTTGGCGGAAAACGTAGAAAATCGCATGGCGGAATTTGAGGAATTGGTAGACAGAACACATAAAGTCGGCATGAAAGTAATTATCGACTTTGTACCCAACCATGTAGCTCGTCAGTATCATTCCGATGCCAAACCGGCCGGAGTTTCGGATCTGGGCGAAAATGATCATTCCGAATGGGCCTTTTC
Source organism: Bacteroidales bacterium (assembly GCA_015654525.1). Taxonomy (GTDB): domain Bacteria; phylum Bacteroidota; class Bacteroidia; order Bacteroidales; family Paludibacteraceae; genus Paludibacter. The sequence goes on along the minus strand of JAATGT010000339.1, from coordinate 1,288 downwards.
GCCGCTTAATAACTTTTATTATTTACCTAATCAACCATTTAATCCTCAGTTTGATGCGCAGGGTTATATTGAGTTTCCGGCTAAAGCAACCGGCAACGATCGGTTTACAGCTTCGCCCACCAAAAATGATTGGTATGAAACGGTAAAACTGAACTATGGCGTAAATTATGTAGAAGGAGGACAACGACAATTTAGTCCGGTACCTGACACCTGGTTTAAAATGCGGGATATTTTGCTTTTCTGGGCTTCAAAAAAGATAGATGGCTTCCGGTGCGATATGGCTGAAATGGTTCCCGTGGAATTCTGGGGATGGGCTATTTCGCAGGTTAAGCTTCAATATCCCGAAATTCTTTTTATTGCCGAAGTGTATAATCCAGCAGAATACAGAAACTATATCTGCAATGGTAAATTTGATTATTTGTACGACAAAGTGGGTATGTACGATATGCTTCGGAATGTTACGAGCCGTAATTTCCCGGTTCGCGATATTACAGGCGCATGGCAATCGCTTGGCGGTATAGAGCATCAGATGCTTAATTTTTTGGAAAATCATGACGAACAACGCATCGGTTCCGGTTTCTTTTCGGGCAACGGCATGTATGCACAACCGGCTATGATAGTGGCTGCAACTTTGACGCAAGCTCCGGTTATGATTTATTTTGGACAAGAGTTGGGCGAGTTGGGGATGAATTCAGAAGGATTTAGTGGTATGGATGGACGGACTACTATTTTCGATTATTGGGGGGTGAAATCTATTCAGGCCTGGGCAAATGGAGGTAAATTTGATGGCAAAGGCCTCACACAGGATCAAAAGAATTTGCGAATATTCTACCAAAAATTACTGAACATTACAATCTCCGAAAAGGCAATTACCAAAGGAGTGATGTTTGATCTTGAATTTGCCAACTTTGAAAACACTAAATTCAACAGCCACGAACAGTATGCTTACTTTCGGAAATATGAAGATGAGTTATTATTGGTAGTTTTAAACTTTGATGATAAACAATTAGAGACTGAAGTACGTTTTCCTTACGAAGCTTTTCAATATCTCAAACTGGAAGAAGGACAAAATTATCGCGTCGTAAATTTATTAGACGAAACGGATAAATTCCCATTGCTTACATTAAGCTCGAAAGAATTATTTGTAGTCCTTATGCCGGCCTGGAAAGGAATGATATTGAAACTGATTAAAGTATAAAGAAGAGCAACCACTAAGGCACTAAGTGCACTAAGAAACACTGAAGGTTTAATCTTTGTGTAGCTCTGTGTTCTCAGTGCCTTAGTGGTT
>JAATGT010000107.1 GCA_015654525.1 Bacteroidales bacterium | reverse complement strand
GAAGAGCTGGAAAATATTGTGGAGTATTATTTGCGCCGTGGCCGGACCAAAGATTGCACCAAAGCACTTGATCTCGGACTACAACTGCATCCGAATAACAACGCGTTAAAAACCAAGCGTGCCAAAATATATCTTGCCACCGGAGACGATCAGAAAGCATTTCGCGTGTTAGACTCACTAACAGAAACGACTGATTACGAAGTAATATTACTGCGTATCGAGGTCCTGATAAAACTGCAACGCTTACAAGAAGCACAGATCTTATCCGACAAACTGATTGCCGATGAGTCGGACGATTTGGATAATGTTTGTCTCGATGTGGCTTATATTTATTTAGGTCAGACAGAGTATGCCTCAGCACTGCAATTACTCGAAAAAGGAGATAACTTCAATAACCAAAACGCTGAACTCCTTTATGAATTGGCCTTTTGCTACGAACAAAATGAAAATTTCGATAAAGCGATTGACGTTAATAAACGGATTATTGACCTCGACCCATTTGCCAACGAAGCTTGGTTCAATCTCGGTCAGCTTTATTTTGCCCGTCAAGAGTTCACGAAAGCACTTGACTGTTACGATTATGCTTTAGCTATTGATGAAAATGACTCGCTTACCTGCATACAAAAAGCACATGTTCTGTTTCAACTGGACCAGTTCGGGGAAGCCATTGAAACCTACCAGGAATATAAAAAGATGACATCGTACGCTTCCTGGCAAACGGATATTTTCATTGCCGAATGTTACGAAAAGATGGAAAAGTACGAGGAGTCAATACGATATTACAAGCAATCGTTGACCGATCATCCCGAAAACTATGACGCGCTGACGGGTATTGCCATTTGCCTGCTTGAACAGGAGAAATTTGCCGAAAGCATGCCTTATATACAGGATGCACTTAAACTGAACGACGAAGCAGCAGATGCATGGGTTTATCTGGCGGAAGCAAATATCGGGATTAACGATGTGAACAGCGCCATGAATGCTTATATGAAATCTATCTCGTTAGATCCGGACCAACCAGACACCTTAATGGCAATCGCTAACATCTATCTGGAGAAAAACAAATTTGAATCAGCTCTAAAGTTTTACCTGGCAGGAAAATCTCAGGACAGTACGCTGGAGCTTATAAATTTGTTTATAGCGGTATCCTATTTTAAACTGGGTGATATTGAAAATACAATTACCTATCTACGAATAGCTGTACTCGAAAATGACGGTGCTGCCGCATTATTTCTGGAATTATGTCCGGAAGCTGTCGACTCTAAATTATTAGAATATTAATATGAAAATAATGTTTATGTCTAAGAAAATTCTAATTGTCTTTTTATTTGTTTTTTCCATAAGTGCTTTGTATGCAGACACAACAAAGCAGGTTGCTCCCACCACCAATTCACCATCTTTCATTCAACGTATAGAAAGCTGGTATAAAGATAACACCAACTATTACAGTATAACCGCATTAATGGCTTGCGAAAGTTCCATTTTACCTGTTCCATCCGAAATTGTTATACCACCGGCTGTGTACGTGGCTTTGGATCCGGATAGCGGACTAAACATCTTTCTCATCATACTTTTCGGTACTATCGGAGCTTTGATTGGTGCTTCTTTCAACTATATAATGTCAAAATGGTTAGGGCGACTGGTCATTTACAAATTTGCCGATAGTAAGATTGGTCGATCGTTTTTATTAAGTAGCGAGAAAATACAAAAGGCAGAGAATTACTTCAATGAACATGGGAAAACATCAACCTTTGTTGGTCGCTTCATCCCGGTTATTCGCCACCTGATTTCCATTCCGGCCGGACTGGCAAAAATGAATTATCTGAGCTTTTTACTGTATACTGCTCTCGGTGCAGGATTATGGAACTGTGTACTGGCTTTACTTGGTTACTTGGCTCATGGCCAACAAGACATGATAAACAAATACAGTCACGAATTATCGTATGTGTTCCTTATAATTGGTCTCATATTAGCCGGTTGGCTTATCATCAAAACTATTCGGAAGAAAAAATAAACGACAATGAGACAGTTTGGTTTAATCGGATTTCCGTTGGGGCATTCATTTTCAAAAAAATATTTCACAGAAAAATTTGAGCGTGAAAATATTGTGGCGCGATACGATCTGTATGAATTGTCCGACATTTCTGAATTTGAAGTTCTAAAGAACAAACCTGAACTTTGTGGATTGAATGTAACCATACCGTACAAAGAAAAGGTTATTCAATATCTGGACGAATTAGATGATACTGCAGGCCAAATTGGCGCTGTAAATGTAATCCGGTTTATTCGGAAAAATGACGGAGCACTCAGACTTAAGGGTTATAATTCCGATGCCATAGGGTTCGAAAGCTCCATAAAACCCCTTTTAAAAGCTCATCACAAAAAAGCATTGATACTTGGTACAGGCGGGGCTTCCAAAGCGATCGATTACATCCTACGAAAAAATGGTATTGAAACAACCTTTGTTTCACGACATTCTAAGCCTGGTTTATTGACCTATGATCAGTTGGACAAAACGATTTTAGACAACAATCTTGTTATTGTCAACGCATCACCCGTGGGGACATTCCCTCATTCTGATGAATGTCCGAACATTCCGTATCAATTTCTGACAGACAAACATCTGCTTTATGATGTTGTTTATAACCCGGCTGAAACTCTATTTTTGAAAAACGGGAAAAAACAAGGAGCTGAAGCAGTTAATGGAGAAGGAATGCTGATCGGACAAGCTGTTGCAGCCTGGAAAATATGGAATCTATAAAGAGTTCGAGGGAAAAATAAAGCATGTAAGCAATTCTACTTACTATTTACTACCTACTACTACTTACTCCCTACTTCTCTATACAATCCTTCACACGCATCTTCGAGTAAATAGATTACATTCTCGAACCCCTGATCGCCGCCATAATAGGGATCGGGAATATGTGTTGCCTGCAACATGCTGCAAAAATCAGTCATTCTGTATATTTTTACATCTTCTTCCAGAGTCATAGCCTGTTGCTTTAGTCCGGCAATATTCTGATCGTCCATCCCAATAATCATATCAAACCGATCAAAATCAGTCCGGCTAAAGGGCCGGGAACGATGAGTGAGATTGTAGCCCCGTTTTCCGGCAAAATAACGCATCCGGCTATCCG
>JAATGT010000345.1 GCA_015654525.1 Bacteroidales bacterium | reverse complement strand
ATTACAACGTAGGAAGATGAAAACACCCTACAAACCGTTGATTTTGAAGGTTTTGGCTTATGGATGTCGTTTTTTGACTTATCCTTTTGACGGCGAGAGAGGGATTCAAACCCCCGGTACCTTGCAGTACGGCGGTTTTCAAGACCGCTGCAATCGATCACTCTGCCATCTCTCCAGGGATCGTCTTTTCTTCAAAGGCGGTGCAAAGATACTGCTTTTTTTGAGACTTGCAAATATGAGATTCAGAATTCGATTACAATTTGTTTATATATGATTCGCTGTTTTAAATTATATTTGCAAATATAATTGTGAATCAATTAATTGTAAATTTCGAATTAGCTAAACAGTTCTCAAATAATTTACAACATTTTTCTCAATCCGGGCAGTTATGTTGGCAATATCGGCTTTATCGAAGGGTTCTCCACTAATGTTTTCAAACAATTCAATATAGCGTTCACTAATTCCGGCTACAATTTCAGGAGTCATTTCCGGAATTTGTTGTCCTACTTTGCCCTGAAAGCCGTTTTCCATTAGCCATTCACGTACAAATTCTTTTGAAAGCTGTTTCTGTGCTTCGCCTTTTTCAAAGCGTTCCTGATAGCCTTCAGCATAGAAGTAGCGTGACGAATCGGGTGTATGAATTTCATCAATCAGGTAAATTTTACCATCGCGATTCCCGAACTCGTATTTTGTATCTACGAGGATTAATCCACGTTGAGCTGCAATTTCTGTCCCACGAATGAAAAGCTCCATGGTATATTTCTCAAGTAAAGCATAGTCTTCCTGTGAAACAAGCCCCTGCTTCAGAATTTCTTCTTTTGAAATATCTTCATCGTGAAGTCCAAGTTCGGCTTTGGTAGTAGGTGTGATGATGGGTTGTGGAAAGCGTTCGTTTTCGCGCATGCCGTCAGGGATCTTTACGCCGCAAATTTCGCGTACGCCGCTTTTATAGGCTCTCCATGCACTTCCGCAAAGATATCCTCTTACAATCATTTCCACAGGGTAACCTTCGCAACGAAGTCCTACAGTAACCATAGGGTCGGGAGTACTTAGTTTCCAGTTAGGGACGATGTCAGCGGTTGCATCTAAAAATTTAGCTGCAATTTGATTCAACATTTGTCCTTTATAAGGAATTCCTTTTGGCAATACCACGTCAAATGCCGAGATACGGTCGGTTGCAATCATGACTAATAAATCATTTTTCACAGTATATACATCACGGACTTTACCGTGGTACACTTTCTTTTGTCCATCAAAATGGAAATCGGTACTAGTTAGTGCGTTCATTATTTTTATATTATATATTATTTTTGTTATTAACTTCAATCATCTGATCGGTAAGAGAATCAGTATTTTCTCCAACTTTAACTAACCGGAGTTTAGCTGTTGCTTCTGTGCGTTTTTCATATGCTTCCACAATCCGTTGTACGAGTTTGTGGCGGACAATGTCTTTTACATCAAATTCTACTTTGGCAATGCCTTTTACATTTTTCAGGACTTCCAGTGCGTCTATCAATCCTGATCTCTGCGCATACGGCAAGTCAATTTGAGTCATATCGCCGGTTACAATCATTTTTGTGTTTAAGCCCATACGGGTTAGAAACATCTTGATTTGCATCGTGGTGGTATTTTGCGCTTCATCCAGAATAACTACAGCATCGCTCAGCGTACGCCCACGCATAAAAGCCAGCGGAGCTATCTGGATAGTACCGTTTTCAAGGTATTCTTTCAGCTTCAGTGGCGTGATCATGTCCTGCAATGCATCGTAAAGTGGCTGCAGATACGGATCAATTTTTTCTTTCATATCGCCGGGAAGGAAACCAAGCTTTTCGCCAGCTTCTACGGCTGGGCGACTAAGGATGATTTTCTTTATTTCACGATTTTTCAGTGAGCGAACAGCCAATGCAATGGCAGTGTAAGTTTTGCCCGAACCTGCCGGACCAATGGCAAATAAAAGGTCGTTTGTTTCGAAATCTTTGACCAGCTTTTGTTGGTTGGCGGTGCGAGCCATAATGGATTTTCCGTTTACGCCATGGAGAATCAGATTTTCAAACTTTATCTCAACAGGTTCGCTACCTTTGATAATTTCGATAATATTTTCTTCACTTAATATATTGTTATCAAGGCAAAAACGTTCTATTCTTTGTAAGTTCTCAATTAATCGAGTGCTGTCTTCTTCGCTTCCCGAAATTTTTACAACATGCCCACGAGCAACTAAACGCACATTGGGATGTAAATTCTTTAATAATTGAATATTGGAATTGTTTACACCGTAAAAAACAGTGGTGTCAGTATGTTCGGAAAGTTCAAAGATGTGTTCTGTCATATTTTATAGAAAGTAAGAGGTAAGAAAGCAAGAGGTGTTTTATTTTCCTCTTACTTTGTTACCTCTGATTTTAGTCTGCAAATAATGGATATTTTTCCATCGTTTTGTTTACACGGTCGCGAACGGATTTGATAACAGCTTCGTTTTCTACGTTTGAAAGAACTGTTTCAATCATTTCGGCAATTTCGAGCATCAAATCTTCTTTAGCACCACGGGTGGTGATAGCGGGTGTTCCCAACCGGATACCTGAAGTTTGGAAAGCTGAACGACTATCGAATGGAACCATGTTCTTGTTCACCGTGATGTCGGCTTCTACCAATGCTTTTTCAGCTACTTTACCTGTCAGTTCAGGGAACTTGGAACGAAGGTCCACCAACATAGAATGGTTGTCGGTTCCGCCCGAAACAATTGTAAATCCACGTGCAATTAATGCATTGGCCAACGCAGATGCATTTTTCTTCACCTGAGTCTGATAAGCCTTGTATTCAGGTTGAAGACATTCGCCAAACGATACGGCTTTCGCAGCAATCACGTGTTCAAGCGGACCGCCCTGAATGCCGGGGAATACAGCAGAGTCGAGTAGGGCAGACATCATTTTTATTTCGCCTTTCGGAGTTGTTTTTCCCCAAGGATTAGGAAAGTCTTTCCCCAACAGAATGATACCACCACGAGGTCCGCGAAGGGTTTTGTGAGTAGTTGAAGTTACGATGTGAGCCCATTTCAATGGGTTTTCCAAAAGTCCGGCAGCAATAAGACCTGCAGGGTGGGCCATGTCGATCATCAGAATAGCACCTACTTTATCTGCAATTTCGCGCATGCGTTTGTAGTCCCATTCGCGTGAATAAGCAGATCCACCGCCAACGATAACTTTAGGTTGTTCGCGCAGAGCTACTTCTTCCATTTGATCGTAGTAAACAAGTCCGGTTTCTTGTTTCACATTGTATTCGCATGGTTTATACAGGATACCTGAGCTGTTTACCAATGAACCGTGTGAGAGGTGACCTCCGTGCGACAAGTTGAGTCCTAAGAATTTATCGCCGGGATTCAAACATGCTAAAAATACTGCTGCATTGGCTTGTGCCCCCGAGTGTGGCTGAACGTTTGCCCATTCGGCACCGAAAATTTCTTTTAATCGGTCGATGGCTATTTGCTCACTCTGATCAACAACCTCGCAACCACCGTAATAGCGTTTACCCGGGTAACCTTCGGCATACTTGTTGGTCAACACAGAACCCATGGCTTCCATTACCTGTTCGCTTACAAAGTTTTCGGAAGCAATCAATTCAATTCCTTTCAGTTGACGCTGCTTTTCGCGTGCAATGATGTCAAAAATAACTTGGTCTCTTTTCATTTTGTTCAGTTCTTGGCCCCCTAAATCCCCCTTGGGGGACTTGAAGACATTGTTTATATAATTGTTTTGTTTTAGTTTTATAAGCATTCGTAAGTCCCCCAAGGGGGATTTATAGGGCTTCTTTCAATAATTTCTGAAAGCGTTCTACAAATTTGCCTACATGAAATCCATCCATCAATGCATGATTGGCATGTATGTCCACCGGTAGCCACATATTGTCACCCTCGTGGGTAATTTTGCCAAAAGTTATTTTCGGAATGCTTCGTCCAACAGTCAATACCCGGGCATGATTCACCGCTGTAAAATCGGCCCACGGCAGGGTAGAGTAATGGATAATATCTTCGCCTGCATGTGTGAATTTCAATCCTTGCTCGGCTCTCACGCGATCCGCTTCGAGTTTTGCCTGAGACATGAATTCTTCAATGTCTTCGTAATAGTTGAAGAATGCATATCCAAATGTTTCGTCTTCGCGAAAAATGGTGGGGCCGGCACCTACGCTGTCGTAACAATATACCTTGTCGTCCTCAATGCGATAACGGAACTCTTCGATTTCGTTGGCCGTTTTGAGCGACAAATATAAGTAATAGTTTGAAAACGGATAGCCCGATTGCTTTGCTTTTTTATAGGCGGCCGAGCATTCTACCCGAACCGTGATGCCAAACAGGGGCTCATCAAAGTTTTTAAAAACTTCGAAGTGTTCGCGGCGTTTCCATGTTTTGAGGTCTATTTCGTGTTTCATTTTTTAATAGTTACAAGTAAATAGTTACAAGTTGTTTAGCTGATCTATACTTATTATCGTCGGCTATTCCGATTTATTCCGTTCGAAAGTAACATCGCTCAGATTCGCTTTCAGCTGAGGGTCTGCTCTGAAACACACCTTTTTTGCTTTAACCCGGTGAGGCGTACAATCTTCGACCCGATCATATCCGTCGCTCGAAACCGACAGGGTGAAAAGCCCCAGATCTTCGAGTCGCACGCTATATCCCAGGTGCAGATATTTTTCAACCAGGGCTGCTAATCCGATAAGCGTTGAACGTACATCTCCTTCCGATAACGAACTCATAGTGGCCAGTTCTTTGGCCAATGCTTTGGTACTCATTTCACCCGAATAAACCGGTACTGCATGATACTTTGCTTTTTTATCACCCAGGCCGCTTCGTTTTGTTTTTACTCTGTATTGAAATCCCATATGCGTATTGATTTAATTTGTTTTCTGCCCGTATGCAATATTACTTACTATCGAAAATAAAATTATTCTAATGTATATCTAATGATGCTTTAGATATAAGTAATGGTCAAAATATAATGT
>JAATGT010000229.1 GCA_015654525.1 Bacteroidales bacterium | reverse complement strand
ATATCAATTGAAAGTCTTTATCAACCACTTTCTTTTTTAATAAACCTATATCCATTTTCAAAGCCGCCAGAGTTTGATTTAATTCATTATCAATTCTATCAGCTAAAAGCACTTTTTCTTCTTCTCCAACATTTTGCAAATGCGAAGCAAATCTTCTCAATAGACTTTGAGATTCTACCAGCTTTTTTTCGGCGAGTTTCTTATCAGTGATATCATTAATAACTGTCAACGTACATTCCTCATTGTTTATGTTTATGATCTCGCCCGATATTTCACCTATAATTTTCTCACCCGATTTCTTTTGAAACGGAAATTCAATGTTATTTGCAATCCCCTTTTTATTTAGCAATTCTATAAAGCGTCCACGATCGGCAATATTTGGCCAGATATGTAATTCCTTCGTTGTTTTACCGGTCACTTCTGCTGCATTATATCCTAATATGCGTTTAAAACCATCATTCACCTCTACAATTTTCCCATCCCACAGGCGGGCTAACATAATAGCGTATGGAGCAGAATGAAATGCTTTCGAGAATTTTTCTTCCTGTGTACTAATATCACTCAACAACCGTTTATTGATCATCAGGGCAAGAAAGAACACAAACAAGAGAAACAATGTTTGATAGGATATAACCACAAACATATCAAAACCCCTGCCATGATAATAGTCTAAAGAGAGATGCTTATTAAAAAAGAAATAAAGAATGCGGCCAACACTAACTCCCGAGAATAAAACAAACACGATACCTACATGAAAATAGATACGGGAAAATATTTTAGTCAGCCTTCGCAGCAGCAACCAGGCACATTGCGAGCAAATAATCAAATAGGTTATTGCTGAATTAAGATTTCGAATAGCCAGATTAGGGTTCACGAAGGTAAAATAACAATGAATACAAAAGAATACCGCGACTAGTAATATGTTATGTAATTGATTACTTCTCTTATCAGCAAAATATTCAAGCCCTATAAATCCCAATAAAGCTCCGGTTATCCCCAAGGCATTCGACACATCAATCGAAATAAACTTAGAAATATAGCCACGAAGGAAGATCAGCCCTATGCCCAGAACTTGAAAGAGCATATCCAAAACTAAATATTCTATTCCTTTAAAACGATTATGAGCCTGATACCAGAGAAAAAACGTTACGATAAGGCATACCAAGGTAGTAAGCAGAAAATTAAAGAATACCGTTCTTAAATCTAATTCAATCATAAAATCAGAACTTTAATCCACTCTCCTACTCAGAAAAACAAGTGCTGGAGAATTTGTATCGATTGCAATAACCATTTACACTACAAACATACAAAATAATAATAAACAGGCAAACTTTTATACGAATTAGCCACAGAAGAAAGCAGACAAAAACAATGCGGATTATATTTACACACCGATATTATTAATTCAAAGTTTGTTTGTTTTATTCAGTTGATCTCTGCTGTATTAATATTAAATCCGCTTGCAGTCCTTGCACAACCATCACATTTTTCGTATTTTTGCGCAACTTTTCAGTTCAACACTCCAACAGCTCAACGATAACAACTTTATGGAAAAAATTATCATCCTCGATTTCGGTTCACAAACCACACAATTAATTGCACGCCGCTTACGCGAGCTCAATGAATATTGCGAAATTCTGCCTTACAACAAGTTTCCAGAACAAACCGATGACATCAAAGGAGTTATTCTTTCCGGAAGTCCATTTTCAGTATACGATCCTACAGCGTTTAAAACCGATTTAAATACTATCCGCGGAAAATTTCCAGTATTAGGCATTTGCTACGGTGCGCAATTTATGGCTTTCACCTCAGGTGGCAATGTTGAATCGGCCGGATCACGGGAATATGGTCGTGCCAATCTTTCATTTATCGATCCGAACGATGCTTTGCTAAAAGGGATTAAGTCTGGTTCACAAATCTGGATGTCACACGGCGATTCTATCACCCGGATTCCTGATACATTTAAAAAGATTGCCAGCACCGACGACGTTGACTTGGCAGCTTTCCACATTGAAGGAGAACAAACCTGGGGCGTACAGTTCCATCCCGAAGTATTTCACACCACTGATGGAACAACTTTATTGGATAACTTCCTCAGCATTTGTGGATGCTCCAAAGAATGGTCGCCAGCCTCGTTTGTCGAAAGCACGGTAGCCAATCTGAAAAAACAATTGGGTAATGATAAAGTAGTGCTGGGTCTTTCTGGTGGTGTCGATTCGTCGGTTGCTGCCGTATTGCTCAACAAAGCCATTGGTACAAACCTCACCTGTATCTTTGTCGATCATGGTTTATTGCGCAAAAACGAGTTCGAAAACGTAATGAAGGATTACGAGCACCTTGGACTGAATGTAATTGGTGTAAACGTAAAGGACCGTTTTTATAAAGCATTAGCGGGCGTTTCCGATCCAGAAAAAAAACGTAAAATTATAGGATCGGGCTTTATCGATGTATTCGACGAAGAAGCTCATAAAATAAAAGATGTAAAATGGTTAGCGCAGGGCACCATTTATCCTGATATTATCGAATCACTTTCCATCACCGGAACAGTGATTAAATCGCACCACAACGTGGGTGGACTTCCAGAAAAAATGGACCTCAAACTATGTGAGCCTTTACGCTTGCTTTTTAAAGATGAAGTCCGTCGCGTAGGAACTCAGCTTGGCATGATGCACCACCTCATCAAACGTCAACCGTTTCCAGGACCAGGACTGGCAGTACGTATTCTGGGTGACGTTACAGCAGAGAAAGTACGCATCTTACAGGAAGCCGACGACATTTTCATTAGCGGACTCCGCGAGTGGAATCTGTACGACAAAGTTTGGCAGGCCGGGGTTATTCTGCTCCCGGTTCAATCAGTTGGAGTAATGGGTGACGAACGGACGTACGAAAATGCTGTGGCACTCCGTGCCGTAACATCCACTGACGCCATGACAGCCGACTGGGCACAATTGCCTTATGAGTTTCTGGCTAAGATGTCCAACGAAATTATCAATAAAGTAAAAGGAGTGAACCGCGTGGTATACGACATCAGCTCAAAACCACCTGCAACCATTGAGTGGGAATAATAATGCTTTGCGATATCAGCCTTCGGCGTTATTATACTTCGTATGATATTAACCTTCGGCGTTATTAGCCTCGCGATATTTTTGTTATTACGCGATATTTATTGTTATTCATTGAATAATTTCAAAGTGCAATCTTAAAGATAGGATTGCACTTTGTGTATTCTGCAATTTGAGGGTAACTTTGTTCTTCAATTTTCAATTATCAACTAACATGATCGATACCCATTCCCATATATATTCTGAAGAATTTGATACTGATCGCACCGAAGTTATTCTACGTGCTAAAGAAGCCGGCATAAAACAAATCATCCTGCCAAATTGCGACAGCAGCACATTACAACCAATGCTGACTTTGGAAGCCAAATATCCCGATTACTGCTATGCTGCCATCGGACTTCACCCTACAAGCATAAACGAGGGTTATAAAAGCGAACTGGCTTTGGTAAAATCAGAGCTCGAACGCCGGAACTACATTGCTGTAGGCGAAATCGGTATTGATTTATATTGGGACAAAACTTTCCTTTCTGAGCAGATAAAAGCATTTCAACAGCAAATCGACTGGGCATTGGAGTATAGGTTGCCTGTGATTATTCATACCCGCGATTCATTCCGCGAAACTCTGGATGCCTTAGCTCCATATAAAAACAGTGAGCTCAAAGGAGTATTTCATAGTTTCACAGGTAACACTGAACAGGCACAAGAAATTATTAATTTTGGAAGGTTTTTACTGGGCATCAACGGTATTGTTACATTCAAAAACTCAGGTTTAGCCACTGTAGTATCGCAAATCGACCTAAAGTACATCCTGCTTGAAACAGACTCACCTTACCTCACCCCTGCTCCATACCGTGGCAAGCGCAATGAGAGTTCATACACGAAACTTGTTGCCAATAAACTGGCTGAAGTCTACAATTGTTCTATAGAAGATATAGACCGCCAAACTACCGTGAATGCAAAAACGTTATTCTCAATTTAATTCTGCCATTCTTCAATCTTCATTTCCATATCTCGGTTTATTTTTATACATTTGCGCTTCCAAAAAATACGGAGAGGTGCTCGAGTGGTTGAAGAGGTACGCCTGGAAAGCGTATATACCT
>JAATGT010000091.1 GCA_015654525.1 Bacteroidales bacterium | reverse complement strand
TGTTCGAATCTTACTTGTTCTATTCTAAAGAATTGCCATCGGTTAAAAGTAAATTTGATATTACGGCCGGATATTCATACAATGATTATTTGACAACAAATTACTCGTATGCATCCTACAATGCAGCCGGAGTAAAAATTGAAAACAGCGATCCGGCTTTCCCTGTTGACAAGCCAAGTCATTCCATTGTGTCTTTCTACGGAAGAGCAAATTATACTTTCAACGAGAAATACTTACTAACCGCCACTGTACGCGATGATGCTTCTTCACGTTTTGGCTCGAATAACCGCTGGGGTATATTTCCATCAGTAGCACTTGCCTGGAAAATAAAAGACGAAGGCTTCTTGAAAGACAATAAAGTGATTTCCGACTTGAAATTACGTGGTGGATACGGACTTACCGGACAACAAGATGGTCTTTCAAATTATTATAGTTTGCCTCTATATACCACTGGCACTAACGAGTACAAATACACAATAGGGAACACCTCGTATAATACTATTTTACCAGTGGTTTATAATCCTGACTTAAAATGGGAACAAACAGCAACCGTGAATATAGGTTTAGATTATGGATTTCTCGATCACCGTATTACCGGTAGTGTAAACCTATACAAGAAAAATACCAAAGACTTATTGAACAGTATCACGATTCCACTTGGTCTCAACTATGACGGAACAATGACGATGAATATTGGTAGCATGGAAAACAAGGGAGTTGAGTTTGATGTAAAAGCAATAATTCTTCAAACTAAAGATTTGTCGTGGGATGCAAGTTTCAATGCTACCTACAACCAAAACAAAATTACCAAAATAAGTGTCAACACCGGAAGTGGCGTAGGTCTTTTTAGCGACAAAACGTTGGTAAACACAGTAGGTTATAGCCGTAATACCTTTTATTTATATCACCAGGTTTACGACAAAAACGGGAAACCGCTTGAAGACCAGATGGTGGATGTAAATAAAGACGGCTTGATAAATGCTTCGGACCGGTATATAAGCAACAAATCATCTATACCTAAATATATGTTCGGATTCAGTACCAACCTGCAATACAAAAAGTGGAGCATAGGTACATCACTTCACGCCAATCTGGGTAATTATATTTTCTATAAACCGGTCGACAATACACAAGCAATCACTATATGGGGAACTTCGGAAAATGTAAGTACAGCGTACTACAATTCGAAATTTAGCAACGCCAATCAGTACGAAGACTACAGTGACTACTACTTGCAAAACGCATCGTTCCTGAAAATGGATAATGCCTATATCGGATATACTTTCGATAAACTGTTCCCGCACAGCAATGCTGTACTGAAAATAAATGCATCGGTTCAAAATGTATTTACTATCACTAAGTTTACCGGTCTGGATCCTGAAACAAACTCTGGAACCCAAAATGCTTACCCGGTTCCACGTGTTTTTGCTATCGGATTGAACCTTAATTTCTAACCTTTCAATAAAAAGAAAATGAAAAGCAATATATTTAAGAACGCTATTAAGTTCTGTACCATAATCACTATACTGACAGTAGGTGTCAGTTCGTGTACCGGTGATTTAGATAAATTACCGACGAATGATATTAATAATAATGCACTGTACAGTTCAGTGACCGGTTACAAACAAAGTCTTGTATCCATTTACTCCACACTGGCCTACGGAGATTTCTTACGTAACTACTGGAGCATGCAGGAATACACGACCGACGAAGCCGTAAATACATGGAATGCTGATGGCGAAGGAGTGTATCACCAACTGGCATGGAGTGCTGATGCCGCAGCTATACTAAAGGTTTATACCGCAGCATTAAAAGATATCACTTATTGTAATAATTTTATCAACGAATCAAGTGATGATAAAATAGCAGCAAGAGGTTTTACCGGTGCCGATGCCACTACCATCAAACAGTTTCGTGCCGAAGCCAGATATTTGCGTGCTTATTACTATTGGGTAATGATGGACTTATATGGCAATCCTCCATTCCCTACCGAAAAAACAATCATCACCGCAGCTCCTGAGCAAATTCAACGTAAAGACTTATTTGTTTATATTGAAAAAGAACTAAAAGATATCGAAGCCGATTTGGCAGCACCCAAAACCAATGAATGGGGAAGGGCCGATAAAGCGGCTGATTGGTCATTGTTGTCAAGAATGTATCTGAACGGGAAAGTTTATACCGGCACCGATCATTATACCGATGCAATAACCTACAGTAGTAAAGTTATCAGCTCGGGTTACTCTTTGGAATCTCACTACAGCTGGTTAATGCTTGGCGACAATAATTTAAATACCAACGAATTTATTTTCACCATTAATTACAACAACAGTGATGAAACAACCTGGGGTGGAACAAACTTTTTAGCCTTGGGTGCAGCCGGAGTTCCTGCTTCTGTCAATGGATTGTCGGATAGCTGGGGTAATTTCAGATTCACACAACAAATACCCGGTCTTTTCCCTACAGCAGACACAACGGTTGATAAACGGGCTATGTTTTATACCACCGGACAGAATCTGGAAGTTAGCAGTATGTCGGCTAAAACCGATGGATACTCAGGTTACAAATACAGAAACCTGAAAAGAGATGGTAGCGTCATTGTTCAAAACAACAAATACAATAACTTGTCCGATATTGATTTTCCGGTATTCCGTTTAGGCGAAATATATCTGATTTACGCCGAAGCAGTATTAAGAGGAGGAACCGGTGGAGACATCGCAACGGCTTTGAAATATATCAACCAGCTAAGAGGACGTGCTTATGCGAATGATCCAAGCAGCACCTCGGGTAACATTGCTCAATCTCAACTTACGCTGAACTTTATACTTGACGAAAGAGCGAGAGAGCTTTATTGGGAAGCACAACGCAGAACAGATTTAGTACGATACAACAAACTTACTACTGCCGACTACTTATGGGCATGGAAAGGAAATGCACTTGCAGGCAAAGCAGTGGATAGCAAATACAATTTATTCCCTATCCCAACCTCCGATTTGTTGGCAAATCCGAATTTGAAGCAGATTGATAATTTCTAAAATCGTAAAACAAACATCGTTTATACACGATATTTAAACAATATAAAGATGAATACAAAATATATATATTATTGGATGTCTGCACTTATATTAAGTGTCACATGCTTATATTCATGCAGCGACAAAGAAACATTATCTGTCACCACCAGCCCTACCGAAGATGCATTTGCATTTAAAGCCAGTGCTTCCGATATCGCACTGAGTGAAACAAATGCAAGTACCCATCAGGCTATAGCATTTCAATGGGATTCTTTGGCTTATGGTGTAAGTACTCCGGTTACGTTTACTATCCAGATGGATAGTTTGAATGGTGATTTTTCGAAACCGATAGAAGAAGAGATTGCCACTAACAAGTTTACCGCATCTTATACCGATTCTGTTCTCAATCTCAAAGCATTGAAGTTGAAACTGACCGCTAACGTAGCAGGTCAGATTAAAGTGAGACTAAAATCCAATTTGGCTTTCAGTCAAATGCCGGCATATTCCAAAGTATTGACCATTAATGTAACCCCTTACAAAATGACTCAACAAATTGGTTATTTATATATGCCCGACTTGAACGAAAAACTTTGTTCGCTGAACAACGACGGTAAATATGAAGGTTACGTACAAGCCAAACAATGGGCAAACTTTGAATTTTACACCGGGGCCAATTGGGGAGGAACAATCTATGGGTCATCACCAAACTCACTTTATTCTTTGGATTCCGGTAGTGACAAATGGAAAATCTGGTTCGACGAAGGAGGATACCTTCTGGTTAAAGCAGATATGAATACTTTGACATGGAGTAAAACAGCTATCACATCGGTTTGTGTAACCGGAGACTTTAATAGCTGGAGTTTGACTGCAAATCCAATGACCTACGATGCAACAAATAAGGTCTGGACTGCAACCTGCGATATTTCAAAAATCGGTTACGGAATGAAGATCATATTAAATCAAAATTGGGATTTCTTTTACGGTAGTAACGATGCGGGAATACTTACATTAGGTGCTGCAAATATTATCCCATCTTCCACCGGTACGAAAACAGTGACTATGGATTTGAGTAATCCTGAAAAATATACATATACAATTCAATAAATCTGATGGCAAAGGTTTGATTATCTCAAACCTTTGCTTTTCTTTGTATAAAAATTTATAAGAAAACAGTCATGAAGAAACAGGTTTTTATTGTAGGGGCATTTGCTCTTTTAGCATTATCCTCTTTTACTCAGGCAAAAACAAAACCCACTGTTTTTGCAAAGGGAGCCGACATTAGCTGGCTACCTGAAATGGAAGCATCGGGTTATATATTCCATAACAGCAATGGAGAAAAAGAAGATTGTTTCAAAATATTGAAAGATTATGGAATTAATTCCATTCGTTTGCGCACCTGGGTGAACCCGTCGGACAGTCCTAGTAGCGGGCACTGCAGCAAAGAAGAAACGGTGGCTATGGCAGCACGGGCTAAGAAAAACGGAATGCGTGTAATGATCGACTTTCATTACAGCGATTCATGGGCCGATCCATCCAAACAGGTAAAACCTAAAGCATGGGAAGGCTTAAACTTCGAACAGCTAAAAAAAGCTTTGTACGATTATACTTTTGATGTAATGACTGCGCTTAAAAAAGCTGGCGTAACACCCGAATGGGTTCAGGTTGGAAACGAAACTCCTACCGGCATGATTTACCCCGAAGGAAGTACCGACAACTGGTCTCAACTAGCACAACTGATAAACAAAGGTTACGATGCCATTAAAGCTGTAAGTCCGAAAACAAAGGTAATTCTACATGTTGACCAAGGAAACAACAACAGTCGCTTCCGGTGGTGGTTTGACGCGGCAAAAGCAAACGGAGCTAAATACGATGTAATCGGGATGTCCTATTATCCATTTTGGCTGGATGGTAATCCAGATTATAGTTTATCCATAAATGATTTGGGAAACAACCTCAACGATATGGCCCAACGCTACGGTAAAGAAGTGATGGTAGTAGAAGTCGGAGGCGAAGATACCAAAGTACAAAACACCTACGACATGCTGAAAGCTGTTCTCAAAAAAGTAAAAGAAGTTCCCGAAAATAAAGGGTTGGGCGTTTTCTACTGGGAACCCGAGGGAGCTCGTAGTTGGAGTCATTACGGTTTAAGTGCGTGGGGTGAAGATGGAAAACCAAGCAAGGCATTAGATGCATTTAAATAAGCAGATAGATTACGAACAATATCGGCATTAACTCTAAAAAACAAGTTACATGAAAACAACTATTATAAAAACATGTAGTATCCTGTTGGGATTTATCTTGCTCATTTCGCCCGCGGGCTGTAAAGAAAGTAATCTGGCAAGCAGCACCGCCGATACAACAAAAACAGATACTGTTTTTGCCAAAGGAGCCGACCTGAGTTGGATTACCGAAATGGAAAAAAGCAACATTAAATTCTACAACTCTGCCGGCACTGCCATGGAAGCCACCGCACTGATGAAAAGTTTAGGAATGAACTCAATCCGTCTGCGTGTATGGGTAAACCCAAGCGATGGTTGGTGCAACACACAAGACTTGTTGGTAAAAGCGTTGCGGGCCAAAAATCTGGGCATGCGCATCATGATCGATTTTCACTACAGCGATACCTGGGCCGATCCGTCTAACCAGACAAAACCTGCTGCATGGACTTCATTGAGTTTTGCCGATCTGAAAACAGCTGTGGCAACCCACACTACCGAAGTATTAAACGTATTAAAAACAAATAATATAACACCTGCATGGGTACAGGTTGGTAACGAAACCGGCAACGGCATGCTTTGGGAAGATGGCAAAGCATCTGTAAGCATGGCCAACTATGCTGCACTGACTACTACAGGTTATAATGCTGTAAAAGCTGTTTTCCCCAATGCAAAAGTAATTGTTCACCTGCAAGGGGGTCAGGACAATAGTTTATATCGATGGTTATTTGACGGATTAGTGGCCAATGGAGCTAAATGGGATGTTATCGGAATGTCGCTTTACCCAAGTACGACTAACTGGAATACTTACAACACACAATGCCTTGCCAATATGAACGACATGGTAAGCCGCTACGGTAAAGAAGTAATGATTTGCGAAGTAGGCATGAGTTGGGACTCCCCGGCAATTGCTAAAAGCTTCCTGGCTGATCTGATAGCCAAAACCAAAACTGTAACCGGCAACAAAGGGCTTGGTGTGTTTTACTGGGAACCCGAAGCGTATGGAAACTGGAAAAGCTATACACTGGGGGCTTTTGATAACACAGGAAAGCCAACAGTGGCCATGGATGCTTTCAAATAAGGAAATAGTTCAGGTATTAAACAAAGAAGAAATAATTTGTTGTCTCGCAAATTAGCTTTTTAATTAGGTATAAAAAAGAAAGATGAGACTGAACGTTCTAAAGATCCGGCAGACAATTCTAAAGGATCTGCAGAACGTTCTTAATACCAAACAAGGAGTTCTATTGATTTAGCTGAGCGATCTGAGGAGTTCGCAAACGCATCACAGAAGTCTGCAATGAAATATTGGAGCTCTGCAATGGTATTTCACAAGGATGAGCTTCATTGATGAGCATTTAGATAAAACAATTACCGAGAAAATATAATTAAAAATTCATATTTTAGAATGGAACAAACACATCGAACGAATAAAATAAAAATTGCACTACCAATTCTTTTATTTGTTTTTATTACTTCGCCGATCTTTGCGCAGGGTAATCGACAAAAAATAAACTTTAACTCCAACTGGCAGTTTAAAAATCAGGAAGATTTCGGAGCAAATCAAGCTACTCTACCCACTCAGACCAACTTTGCGTTTAGCAACTGGCAAACGGTGACGCTGCCTCACACAGCTAAAGTAGAACCATTGGTAGTTATTGAACCCTGGGTTGGAGTAAGCTGGTATAAAAAAGACTTTACCCCAAAAGCCGAATGGAAAAACAGAAAAGTATTCGTCGAATTTGAAGCCGTGATGCAACAGGCTCAGGTATGGATGAATGGCAAACTGCTGACTACCCATACGGGCGGCTATCTCCCCTTCTCCATCGACATCAGCAACGAAATTATTTACGGAAAGCAAAACCGCATTGTGGTAAAAGCCGACAATCAGGATAATGCGGATGTTCCTCCCGGAAAACCGATCAAAAGTCTGGACTTTTGCTATTTCAGTGGTATTTACCGCAATGTTTCATTGGTTGTTTCGGACAATTTGTATATTACCGATCCGGTAAAAGCAAACTCAGTGGCATCGGGAGGCGTACATGTATGGTATCCCGAAGTGTCCGGCAAGTTAGCAAAGGTAGCCGTTTCCACGCAGGTGCGTAACGACTACAATGAACCGAAAAGTTTCCAGTTGAGCTATGTGATTTTTGATAAAACAGGCTCAACCGTAGAATTAAAATCATCGGAAACCATTACGCTTGAAGCCAAATCGGAAAAAACAATAACAGAAAACCTGCAAGTGCAAATGCCCGATCTCTGGAGTCCAGCTCACCCGAGTTTGTATACACTGAAGGTAGGCATTGAAGAAAACAAGCAGTTGAAAGACATTGTGAGTTCCAAAATAGGGATTCGCAAATTTGAAATTGTAAACGAACGGCTCATGATCAACGGTGAGCCCTTATTACTAGTGGGTACCAACCGTCATCAGGAATATCCTTACGTGGGCAATGCCATTTCGGACAATGCACAGTATCGCGATGCCGTGAAAATAAAAGAAGCTGGATTTAATATCGTGCGTCTCTCCCACTACCCGCAATCAAATGCCTTTATGGATGCTTGCGACGAACTGGGGATTCTGACTATTGCCGCCATTCCCGGATGGCAATTTGTAGGAAGCGACGCATTTAAACAACATTCGTATCAGGATGCCCGCGAGCTAATACGCCGCGACCGTAACCATGCCAGTGTGGCTATGTGGGAACTTTCATTAAACGAATCGCCCATGCCCGACGACTTTATGCAACAAATGGTGGCTATTGCCAAAGAAGAATCGCCGGCATCCAAACTAATCACCTGTGGTTGGATTGATAAATATTACGATGTATTTATTCCGGCCCGTCAACATGCCAAATATCCCGATTACTGGAAAAAATACAGCAGCAAATCGGCTTTGTTTACAGGCGAATATGGCGATTGGGAATACTTTGCACAAGATGCGGGACTCAATCAAGCCGGATATGCCGGACTAAAAAGCGATGAACGCACCAGCCGACAATTGCGCGGTGATGGCGAACGCAGATTGTTGCAACAAGCCACTAACTTTCAGGAAGCACACAACGATAACCTGAACAATCCCCATCTGGGCGATGCAAACTGGTTGATGTTCGACTATAATCGCGGATACTCTCCGGACATAGAATCATCCGGCGTGATGGATATTTTCCGCCTCCCAAAGTTCTCTTATTACCTTTACCAAACACAGGCAAGCAAGGAACCGGTGGTAAAAATCGCATCTTATTGGAATGTCGCTTCCGATTTTCATAATCTGAAAGTGTATTCGAATTGTGATGAAATTGCATTGTATCTCAACGGTAAATCGTTGGGAAGAAAAACTGCTGCCCGGGATAAAATATCCGATCAACTGCCCTATCCTCCTTTTACTTTCAACTTAAAAGCATTTGAATCCGGTCAACTTAAAGCCGTAGGTTATATCAAAAACAATATGGTTACCGAAGACATGGTAACAACTGCCGGAGAGCCAATCTGCCTGAAGCTAACCTACGACCAAAGTGGAAAACAGTTGAAAGCCGATGGTTCAGACCTCGTATTTGTTCATGCAACGGTTTGCGACTCTAAAGGAAATCCGGTTCAGCAATCAACAGCCTCCGTTCAGTTCAGCATAAAAGGT
Organism: Bacteroidales bacterium; assembly: GCA_015654525.1. Lineage (GTDB taxonomy): Bacteria > Bacteroidota > Bacteroidia > Bacteroidales > Paludibacteraceae > Paludibacter. The sequence goes on along the minus strand of JAATGT010000091.1, from coordinate 518 downwards.
AATGCTAAACTTATCGGGCAAAATCCGATAAAAGCAGAAGTCGGAACAGCCACCATACTTCTGCAATCCGGAAATTCAACAGGCAGCATTGTTATTTCGGCAAGCACCAACGAGTTGAAATCTGATAAAATTACAATTCCGACGGTTAAGTAGCTCTATCTATCTGCATAGTATTCTTATTCATTCCCGATTTATAAAGTTTAGCCTTCTAAACTCCATAAATCGGGAATTGTTTTTATTACAAATTAAAAATTATAATAAAAATCGGGAAAACTCTGTGAAAAATAAAATATCTTTGTGCTTCTCCAGTTATTACTGAAAATTGAAAAAATAGTAATGACTCATATTCAATAAAACACAAGTACAATTATCCCATTTTTATGAAGAAACTGAATGATACTTTATTTTCCATGCTTACAACGGTTATTCTGTTGATCATTTTCGGAGCAAGCATCGGGTACGCCACCTTTGCCGAAAACAGTTCGGGTACCGAATATGCTAGGGAAATTGTTTATAAT
>JAATGT010000030.1 GCA_015654525.1 Bacteroidales bacterium | reverse complement strand
GGTTTTCAAGTTCCGAAGCATATTCATACATTCTCTGAATGGTGTTTTTGTCTACAATTACATCCGATTCAATAATCAATAAATGCGCTGTGTCAAAATTTGCTCTGTTTTGAGCCATTTGTAATATAGTTAAATAATTAGGGCTTGGATGTAGGGTAACATCTTTTAGATTTATCAGGAAAAAGCCAAATTTTTTTGATAACAAGTCTAATTTGGCAGTAACTTCCTCCGAACTAAAATCATTATATACTGTATAGCTAAAATCTACAGAAATCTCTGAACTCATGATACTCTCAATAGTTCGAGTGGCTATATCTATTGAGCCTTTTACCGGGGTTATGATGTGTAATTTACTCATGGCTTACTCTATTTGAAAAAACGATTTATTACAGGCATAGTACGCAACGAAAAATCGCGTTTTACCAGCAGTACTAAATATATAACCATTAAAATGGATTTTAGTGCGATGTTTAAGATGGCATAAGGTGTATTTATGAATGTGCTTATGATATATAAAGTTATGCTGACAACTGTATAAAGTCCTATAGTTTTTAAGTAATATTTTATGGGCATATATTTTTGTCCAAAGAAGTATGAGACTAGCATGATAACAAAGAAGCATGCGAATGCAGCCCAGGCGCAGCCCATATAACTATAAGTTGGTACCAGAATAATATTCAATAGTACCATAATAATTGTACCCAGAATTGAGAACCAAGCTCCGTACATGGTTTTGTCTGTAAGTTTATACCAAAGAGAGAGGTTGAAAAATATTCCCTGAAATATAAATGAAAACATAACAACAGGAACTACTTTCAGACCGACCCAATAACTTCGTTGGATGATGTATTTAAAAATATCCATGTAGAGAACCATTCCCAGAAAGATGAATAAAGCTATTAATATATAGTACTTCATAGCATCAGCATAAGTGTCCAGACTATTTTTATCTTTCTTTTGGGCAAAAATAAATGGCTCGTATGCATAGCGGAATGCCTGTGTGAACATAGTCATAACTAAAGCTATTTTGGACGTGGCTCCATAAATTCCAAGTTCGGATGCTCCTTGTTTCCCAGGCATTAAAAATGGAAAAAGTATTTTATCCAGAGTTTGATTCATGATACCGGCAACTCCCAAAACGACTAATGGCAATGAATATTTGAGCATTTTCTTTAGTAGGATTCTGTCAAATTCGAATTTTACCACAAAAACATCGAACAACAGAGCCACGGTTACCAGCGCAGTAGAAAATATATTGGAAATAAACACATAGCCAACCCCGTAATTCGGATTATAGAACCAATTGATAAGATTCGGAGCTTTGACCACGAGCCATGGACAGACAACCAAAAAGAAAATATTGAAGAAAATATTGACAAATATGGCAAATAAATTCAAAGCAACAAACCGCACGGGGCGATTTTTAAATCGCAAATAAACATAAGGAATACATCCAAAAGCATCAAAGGCCACCACAGTTCCCAGCATGGCTATAAACTCAGAATGGTTGGCGTAGCCCATAGCGTTGGCAATGGGATGCGAGAAAAATATACAGATTAGCGCAAAAATAGTGGATGTTGTTCCTACAGCAATCAGGGTGGTGCTATATACTTTTCCGGCCTCCTCTTTGTTTTTGTTGGCAAACCGTAGAAAGCCCGTTTCCATTCCATAAGTCAACATAACCAGCAGCAAAGCCGTCCACGCATACAAATTTGTTACAATCCCATAATCAGCTGAGCTTTTAAGGACGTAAGTGTAAAGAGGAACCATCATCCAGTTCAGGAATTTTCCCAAGATGCTGCTAACTCCATACATGGCGGTTTCTTTCGCCAGCTTTTTCATTTGTTGTGCCATAAAAACAGTTACAAGGTTTTCGTTTCAGGTTGTAAAGGTAAATATCTTTTATTTTCGATTAAAAAAATTCAATAACTTTCCCATCCATTTCATTTCGGTTGATAGCTCAAAATCTTCTTTTTTCAGGTAACCTTTCTCAAGAAGTAGTTTCACAGCTTCTTCAGCCTGTTCTGTGCGTACCTGAAGTTTTATTCCTCCGTCTACCGAATTGATGTAAGCCCGATTTATAATTTCATTTTGTCCGAAACACTCAATCCCACAAGATTCGAGATACGATTTAGCCATTTCAAAGTCTATCGACTGACCAAAAGTTCTTACCGTTAATAATTCGTCCATAAATATATTCTTCAGGGTTATAAATAGTACCTAAGCTTTTACTTATATCAAAACAGTGTTCCTGTTTCTCCCAATCTGACTTTTCCGAGATGTTTGTATGCTAGTTCAGTCACTTCACGTCCGCGTGGAGTCCGTTTCATAAAACCTTCTTTAATTAAAAAAGGCTCGTACACTTCTTCAATAGTTCCGGCATCTTCACCCAGTGCTGTGGCAATAGTGGTGAGTCCCACCGGACCACCTCCGAATTTATCAATAATGGTGTTCAGAATTTTATTGTCAATTTCATCCAAACCATATTTGTCAATGTTCAATGCTTCGAGAGCATAGCAGGCAATTTCCACATCGATAGTTCCATTTCCTTTTACCTGCGCAAAATCGCGAACCCGCCGAAGCAGCGCGTTGGCAATACGCGGAGTTCCGCGGCTTCTACCGCCAATCTCAATGGCTGCCTGATTCTCAATTTCGACATTCAGCAATCGTGCCGAACGTTTTATAATTCCTGTAATTACTTCGATGTCGTAATATTCAAAGTGGCAATTAATTCCAAATCGAGCTCTCAAAGGTGAAGTCAAAAGCCCGCTGCGGGTCGTTGCACCAATCAAAGTGAAAGGATTTAATTCCAGCTGAATTGACCGGGCACTGGGTCCTTTATCGATCATGATGTCAATCCGGTAATCTTCCATGGCCGAGTACAGGTATTCTTCCACAATCGGACTCAGACGATGAATCTCATCTATAAACAGCACGTCGTTTGTTTCCAAACTGGTGAGTAAACCCGCCAGGTCGCCCGGTTTGTCAAGTACCGGTCCGGAAGTTATTTTGAAACCTACGTTCAGCTCATTGGCAATGATGTTCGAAAGCGTGGTTTTGCCAAGTCCCGGAGGTCCGTGGAGCAACACGTGATCGAGCGATTCGGTACGCATACGCGCAGCCTGCACAAAGATTTTCAGATTTTCGACAATTTTATTTTGTCCGCTAAAATCCGAAAAAGTCAGTGGGCGCAAAGCGTTTTCAAACTCTTTTTCACCTTTTTGATTGTTCCGTATGTCGAAATCTTCTTCCATTAATTTTTAGTTACGAGTTACAGGATATTTAGTTACGAGTTTAGATACAATCCTTGTAACTCGTAACTATTTTTCTTGTAACTATTTTGTCAGACTTCTGAACACATCTTCCATGCTTCGTTCCACAGCTTTTATTGTCAGAATCTTATTGTTTGTCTTCGTTGCAAAGTCAAATATACTTGCACGAATATCGCTTGAAGCAATGAGTGTAAAATGTTTGTCAGTAATTAGTTCAACTCCGGTTATATGTTCCAGTTCCTCCAGTACTTTCGGTTGTATCGCTTCTGCAAACTCCACTTCGAAGTGGAGACTGTCTTCGCTGAAAGATTTTATTTCAGAAAGATCGGAATAATCGGCCACAATTTCACCTTTGTTTATCACAATAACCCGGTTGCAGATAGCTTGAATTTCCTGCATGATGTGGGTACTGAGCAACACGGTTTTGTTTTTGCCTATTTCACGAATCAGTGCTCTGATTTCCTCCAGTTGGTTTGGGTCGAGCCCGGTGGTGTGCTCATCTAGTATCAATACCTTGGGATTTGGAATCAGTGCCTGCGCCAGTCCGACACGTTGACGGTATCCTTTCGAGAGTTGTCCGATTTTCTTGTGAAATTCTGGTCTCAGTCCAACGGTCTCAATCAACTCATTTACGCGTTTCTCTTTTTCTTTGCCCAAATGATAAGTTTCGGCCACAAAGAGCAGATATTCTTTCACGTACATATCTACGTAGAGTGGGTTTTGTTCAGGAAGAAAGCCAACCATGCTACTTGTCGTAAGCTGATTGTCGTTTACTTCAAGACCGCATATTTTTGCCGAGCCGGTATTGTACGACAATGCTCCGGCAAGGATTCTCATGGTGGTGGTTTTGCCCGCGCCATTGGGACCCAGAAAACCTACAACTTCCCCTTCGCCAATTTCGAAGTTGATATTATTGAGGACAACCTGTTCTCCGTATTTTTTAGTCAGATTTGATATGCTGATAGACATGGATGCATGATTTAAAACAAAAGTACATCTTTTATTTCCAATTTTAAGTCTATAGGCTTGAAAATTGAGTTGCGAATTTACGCCTGCGACTTTTTAGTCAACCAAACGCAAACAGATAAGATGATATACCACCCAATGAGCATGGGGAAAGCATTTAGTTGGAAAACTGCCAATATAATTGCACAACCGATCAAAAACAAAAATTGGATTTGATTATCTTTCCATGCCAGGTTCTTAAACTTGAGGGAGAACATGGGAATTTCGGATATTAAGAAATAGCAGAATAATGCGATGCAAACCAAAAGCAACCAGATATTGTCCAGTAAAAGTGGAGAGTAAGCATAAACCATTCCGGCCCAGAAAATGGCATTGGCGGGAACCGGCAATCCGATGAATGAACTTGTTTGCCGATCGTCGATATTAAATTTAGCCAGGCGCAGACCGGAAAATATAGGAATAAGAAAAGCCACATAGGGGAGGTATTCCCAACTACTTGTTGTGGACAGGAGTGAAAAAACGATAGCGCCTGGTGCAAGGCCAAAGCTTATCATATCGGCCAGCGAATCAAGCTCTTTGCCCATGGGCGAATAAGCCTTTAGCAGACGGGAAGCAAATCCGTCAAAGAAGTCGAAAACTGCTGAGAGCATGATGGCGATAAAAGCTCCTTCGTGATGTCCGTTGAAGGCAAGATAGACTGCTACACAGCCAGAGAAAAGATTCAGGCAGGTAATAAAATTAGGAATATGTTTTTTCATGATAGTTAACCCCCTAAATCCCCCAAGGGGGGACTTGAAGAAATAATTATATTGTTTTTATATATAAGAAAAGCCAAGCGGCTTTACTCCTTATTTTTTGAATCAATCCAGATGGTTACCGGTCCATTGTTTACCAACGCCACTTTCATGTCAGCGCCGAAAGTCCCTGTTTGTACATCTTTTCCAAGCTTCAGGCTTAGCTGCTTACAAAAGTGCTCGTACAGCGGAACGGCCGTTTCGTGCCCGGCAGCTCTGATATAGGATGGACGATTTCCTTTTTTGGTCATGGCATGAAGCGTAAACTGGCTAACAACCAATATTTCGCCATCTACGTCCAGTACCGACCGGTTCATTACACCGTTTTCGTCGTCGAAAATACGTAATCCGGTAGCTTTACCGGCCAACCACTCACTGTCTTCGGTGTTATCAGCCTCTTCAACACCCACTAAAATCAACAAACCCTGTTTTATTGAGGATTTTATCTTTTTGTCAATTTCGACGGAGGCTTCATTAACCCGTTGAATAAGAATGCGCATTTTTTTTATTGTCTGTCGGTTTATGGCCTACAAAATTACAAAAAAATGTGGATAGTCAATTTTTATATTAATCAAGCATTCAATAATTGGGTGGGTGACTTCAAAAAGATTGTTGTTTTACCGGAATGTGCGAACATTAAATCAAATTTTCTACCTCCAATTCGTAAAAATAAACCAAATTTGTACTGTAATTCGTTTCAATCAGGATTTATTTGAACCGGAAATCTAAATTGAATATAAAATTGGAGAATAAAGGATATAAATAATGGGAATATAATAATATACTATTTGCAAATAGGGTTTAAACAATATGGTACAAACAATAAGTATTCAGGCAATTTAGGGGCAGTAAAGCAGAGAGATTCCGGCCCAGGCCACTCCCGATACATTCCCGATTTATCATGACAAGCAGGGATAAATGGCGGGGATGTAAAATACCATCGTATTAGAAAATCGCAATGGGATATTAATATCCGCTCACTTACTTAAGTAAGCAGAATAATATAATGTCGTATTAAAAAAAGAATGGAACGCTGATGGAACATACCGACAAGATCGGTATTACGGATTGAGCGGATAAAAACGGATAATAATTAAACGGATCTAAAACTGATCTTAGTCATGCAAGCATGACAGATAAGAGTCTAAACTATTGAAAATCATCCCGATTTATCGGGATTAAAATCCGTATAAAATCCGCTAGATCAGCGTTTCTTCCGCGACCGGAATCTTCGATCCGCGTTCTAATCTTCTTTTCTCTTTGATATAATTATGCGACATTATATTTATCCAAGTACTTATATCAGCATTTCCCAATTCTTAGCTAAGATTTCGGAAAAGTGATATAAGATTTGGCGAATCTTAGCTAAGAATTGACAAAAGTGACGTAAGATTCAGTGAAAGTGATATAAGATTTGGCAAATCTTAGCTAACATAGACAAAAAATGACCCAAAAACAACTAAATTATGGATCAATTTATTATTTTTGAACTAAGATGGAATATCAATTAATTATCCTTTCTGACACAGTTTATTGAATAACCCCCAAATTATAAACTATTTAAAAACTGGATGTCATGGTGAAAGTGAAAATACGATATTATAGTGTTCTCATTGCTTAATTCAATTATTTAATACTAAAAAACACGCTGTATGAAATTAAAACCCGTATTAATAAGCTGTGCCTTGCTACTGCTTGCACTAACTACTGCTGCTAAACCTTATTCGGTTTGGATGGCCGACTCGGAAATGAAACGAAATCCGCAAAGCTGGATGCTGGACTTTGCTAAAAAGCCAAAATGGGACTATTGCAATGGTCTGGAGCTTCAATCTATCTATCAGGTTTGGAAGATTACGGCCGATCCGCGTTATTTCAATTATGTGCTAAGTTATACCGACACCATTATCGACCCGAACGGTATTATTACCGGCTACAAACGCGACGATTATAACCTGGATAAATTGAACTCCGGTAAGATTTTGTTCGATTTGTATGCTAAAACAAAGCAGGAAAGACTGAAAAAAGCCCTGGACATTCTTCGCGACCAGATAAAAACGCAGCCCCGCACTGCCGACGGCGGTTTTTGGCACAAGAAGATATACACCCATCAGATGTGGCTCGATGGTTTGTATATGGCATCCCCTTTTTTGGCTGAATATGCTTATCGCTTTGGAGAGAAGGAGCTGTATGACGAGGTGGCTAACCAAATTTTGATTGTGGCAAAGCACACCTACGACCCGGTCAGCGGACTTTACTATCATGGATGGGACGAAAGCCACCGGCAGCGATGGGCAAACCCGAAGACAGGTACCTCGCCCAATTTTTGGTCGCGCAGTATGGGTTGGTATATGATGGCTATGGTGGATGTGCTGGATTATTTACCGGCCAATCATCCTAAACGTCCTCAGATCATCGGTATTATGACCAAACTCAGTAAGACTTTGGAGAAATACCGCGATGAGAAAACCGGTATGTGGTACCAGGTCACGGATAAGCAAGGCGCCAAAGGCAATTATGTGGAATCGTCGGGATCGGCTATGTTTATTTATAGCTGGGTAAAAGCTGCCCGGAAAGGATATTTGCCCAAGGACTATTTACTGAAGGGCGAAAAAGCCTATGATCAGTTTGTAAAGACCTTTATCAGGCAAGAAACCGACGGCACCATTTCGCTTACCGACGCTTGCTCGGTGGCCGGGCTGGGTGGCGAGCCGCGTTACCGTGACGGGAGTTACGAATATTATATTTCGGAGCCCAAACGCGACAATGATCCTAAAGCCGTGTCGCCATTTATCATGGTGAGTGTGTTGCTGAAAAAATAAATCCGGAGTAAATCCATTCAACTATTTTGTACAAAAAAACTCATGAAGAAACTAGTCTTATTATTTTTTATTTTCGTTGGAACAACCCTGTTTGCACAACCGCAAAATTATATTGTGGTGGATCGTAACGGCACAGGCAATTTCCGGAATATCCAGCAAGCCATTGATTCGGTTCGCGCATTTAACCCAGCGGGTACGGTCACCATTTTTATCAAAAAAGGCATTTACAAAGAAAAGCTGGAGATACCCACACATATTTGCAACGTAAAACTGATTGGCGAAGACCGGGATAATACCATTATAAACTACGACGATCATGCCAACATCAACAAGATTGGAACGTTTAAAACCTTTACCCTGAAAATTTGTGGCACCGACATTCGTCTCGAAAACCTTACTGTGCAGAACTCGGCTGCACCGCTGGGTCAGGCTGTGGCGCTTCATGTGGAGGGCGACAGGGCTGTATTTGTCAATTGTCGTTTTCTGGGTAATCAGGATACCATATATACCGGAAAGCAAAACGCCCGCCAATACTTTGTAGACTGCTACATCGAGGGGACTACCGATTTTATTTTTGGTCCGTCGACGGCCTGGTTCGAAGGTTGCACCATTTTCTGCAAGCGCGATTCGTATATTACGGCTGCCAGCACGCCCGAAAACATCAAATACGGTTATATCTTTAACAACTGCAAGGTTGTTTTGGGTGACAAAGTGAAGGAAATGTACCTGGGCAGGCCTTGGAGAGCATATGCCATGACTTTGTATATGAACTGCGAATTGCCTGACGGCATCAAAGCAGTAGGCTGGGACCATTGGAAAAACGAGGAGAATAAAAAGACAGCCCGCTACATGGAATACCGTAATACGGGCAAAGGGGCCGACACTGCCGGGCGTACATGGACAAAAGTGCTGACTAAAAAAGAAGCTGCCGAGTATACGGTAGAAAATGTAATGAAAGGATACGACGGCTGGAATCCGGCAAAGGAATTTAGCACGAAAAAATAAAGAAGCCCTAACACTGAGGCACTAAGAACACGGAGTTACACAAAGTTTATATTTCCTGATATTCTCTGTTGCTAAAAGCATTAAGAATACAACAAATGGGACATCTTAACACACACACTTAGTGATTCTTAGTGTATTTAGTGTCTTAGTGGTTGTTCTTATTTTTTTTGAAACATTTTATTCGATATGCATTCTATTAAAACTAAATAAAAAACAATGAATCTCTATTCGCTAAACAAACACACATTTTTTGCACTTTCATTGCTCTTGCTTTCTTCCCTGTCATTATCTGCTCAGGGTGTGTCCAAAGTCTGGGTCTCCGACCTGCGCAATGGTAATTATGAAAATCCCGTGCTCTATGCCGACTATTCCGACCCCGATGTATGCCGCGTTGGGAAGGATTATTATATGGTAGCATCGTCGTTTGCCAACACGCCGGGATTGCCTATTCTTCACTCCAACGATATGGTTAACTGGACTATCATCGGGCACGCGCTACCACAACTGATGCCCGACGAGCGCTTCAGTACCATGCAGCACGGCAACGGGGTGTGGGCACCCAGCATACGCTATCACAAAAAGGAGTTTTACATCTATTTCGGCGATCCGGATGCAGGCGTTTATATGTCCAAAACCTCCAATCCGGCAGGCGCGTGGTCGCCGCTCACGTTGGTAAAAGCCGGCAAAGGATTTATTGATACCTGTCCGCTGTGGGACAATGACGGTAAGGCTTATATTGTTCATGGTTTTGCCGGTAGCCGGGCGGGCATGAAGAGCTTGCTGGGTATTTTTGAAATGACACCCGACGGCACGAAAGCACTGACCGAAACCCGCCTGGTGTTCGACGGGCATCCGGACAATACCACCACCGAAGGTCCTAAGTTTTACAAGCGCAAGGGATATTACTATATTTTTTGTCCGGCAGGAGGCGTAAAACAGGGTTGGCAGCTGGCTTTGCGCTCGCGCAATGTGTACGGATCATACGAATCGCGCAAGGTAATGGCTCAGGGAAAGTCCGACATCAACGGGCCTCATCAGGGGGCATGGGTAGATACGCCCGACGGCAAGCAGGACTGGTTTCTTCATTTTCAGGATTTATATGCCTACGGTCGTGCGGTGCATCTACAGCCTATGAACTGGGTAAACGACTGGCCGGTAATAGGCCTCGACAAAGAGGGTACGGGCCGCGGTACGCCGGTGAACACTTACCAAAAACCCAATGTGGGCAAAACCTATCCGGTGGCAACACCGGTAGAGAGCGATCAGTTCGACGGACAAACGCTCGGACTACAGTGGCAATGGCAGGCCAACAGCAATCCGGTGTGGTATTTCTGTGCGGGCGACAAAGGTTATCTCCGACTGTTTGGCTGGCAACTGCTGGGCGAAGCGCGTAATTTGTGGGATGCTCCCAATCTTTTGCTTCAGAAATTCCCTGCTCCCAATTTTACAGCCACTACCAAACTTACTTTCTCGCCTTTCAAAGAGGGTGAGCGTGCCGGACTGGTAGTGATGGGTGTGGATTATGCTTCGCTTTTTATTGAAAACACAGCCAGCGGACTTACAATAAATCAGGTTAGTTGTCTGCATGCCGATAAAGGCGATGCCGAAAAAATAAATGCTTCCGCTCCGATGGCGCAAAAAACCGTTTATCTGCGGGTATCGGTTACGCAGCACAAGATCCTGAACAAAGACGGCATTCTTTGGCCAAAAGCCAGTTGTACGTTCAGCTACAGTACCGACGGCAACAAGTTTCAGCCACTGGGCGAAGAATTTGTAGCCAACGAAGGCCGCTGGATAGGTGCCAAAGTAGGTGTGTATTGCAGTCGTCCCAAAGCCAGCAACGATTCGGGTTATGCCGATGTGGATTGGTTCAACGTTGAGCAGTAAAATAAGCTATGTGGTATCAGGGTAGATGATATTAGACGGGGATAGCTAGAAGTTGTCCCGTTTTTTTTGTCTGATAAGCCCGATATTCGATCCCGGTTGTTTCACATTATCTACTCTAACCCTACCACACAGTAGCAGGTAGTAGTAAAGAAATCTCTGAAATGGGGAATATTCAACAAGGCTGGAAGTTTCCGAACTTTGAGTTTAAACTTTATTTCGTAATTCGGATTTATAAGGTAATAATCCTGCCGGATAATTGACAGGTTGTTGTTCTTTAAAACAGAATGAAACCGCTTGATGCTTATTTGTGTATCCCTGATTTCACGCAATCCTACAATTTTACCCTCCGACTCACCCAGCATTTTTAGCGCACTAATATATAGTGGGCGGGGGAGTAGGTGCAGCTAGGGCATATTAGCAAGTACTTTACTTTCGCATACCTGCTGATGTCCGCCAAAAGGCATTCGCCAGAGCGGAAATGCGAAAAAGATCTTTTCCCCGGGTTTTAAGAACTTTTTTAGGTTAGCCAGAAATACTTCCTGATTCGGAATATGTTCTATCGTATCGCGCATAATGACTAAATATAATTTATCAATATCTTCCGGTTGTACTTTATAGATGTCTGCCGCTATCAGGTTGATATTTTCCTTCAGAGGATGATCCTTATAAAACTGCCTTGCGTTCTCTATTTTGTTGGGGGCAATATCGATGCCAAAAACCTTGCAGCCCATATCCAGAAAAGGTTTTAGGTTTCAGGCCTCACCACAGCCAATCTCTGCCACGGTCATTGCCAGATTTACAGGAAAAACCGTATTGATATAAGGAATTACATATTTTTCAGTAGTAAGGCTTTGCTCATTAAAATATCTTTCTCTGTTAGAATGTCTTTCTTGCATATTGATGGTAATTTTTATCGAACAAAAATACTTATTATTTTACAAATAGAAACTAAATATTGTCCATTTTGTTTGTTTGCCTATTTACACTAAAATACACATAAGCCAGTCTACAGATCTTTAAAGGAGCATAATCATATAAGTTTTTTTGCGGGTAGAATGCTGCTAATCCCCTTTAGAGCATTTATAGGTAGCTAGTAAGTAATCACTCTCTCTTGTAACTCGTAACTATTGCCTCGTAACTACCCTATCTGAGTAATTCATCAATTTTGTCGGTCATGGTTTTAAATTCCTCGGGGTTGTACAGACGTGTAAGGAATACTATTTTACCTGTTTTGTCGATAATCACATTGCGTGTAATGCCGGCATCGCGTGTGGCATAAAGTGCAAAATGGTCAGCGTGCGGATCGAGCCCAATGGGGTAGGTGATGGGTATAGATTTGGCAAATTTCTCTACCGTTTTCAGCGGTTCATCCCTATCTACGGCCAGCAGGGCAAAATTGCTGTTGGCTTTGTGTTTTTGCCAGATATCACTTTCAATAAACGGCATTTCGTGTCGGCAAACGCCACACCAACTGGCAGTAAACTGCAGCATCACCACTTTTCCGCGCAGGTCGGATATTTTCACCGTTTTTCCATCGGTCAGTTTCAAACTGAAATCGGGCGCCATATCGCCTACTTTGACTATATATCCGCGGTCGTCATTGTTTTGACCGAAAACAAAAGGGGTGAGCGTAAGTGCCATAAGTAATATAAGTTGTTTCATAAATAAATAATAGAGTTACAAGTGAATGGTTACGAGTTACAAGACTTTGATCTGTAACTTGCTTTCGGAAAACGGCACATCGTGCATTTGTTAGCTGTATATGCGTTTGCAAAAGTCCTGAATTCCCGGTTGCCAGACAGGAATAAAAACAAAAAAACCGATACAAGGTTCAGCTTGCACCGATTTTTCTGTATTTTAGTTGGTTTCTGATTACATATCCCACTGTTCGCAGCTAGCTATCAGGTCATCGAAGGTTTTAATTTTCGATTTGGCTTGTACTTCAGCTATCTGGGTTTCCACCGCTTCGTCGTAGGTTTCTTCTTCCACGCTACGGATTACACCCATGGCAATCGGCATGTCAGGACCTTCCATCATGGCCAGTTTCATGTGCAGGGTGTTGTCCTGGCAGGTAGCATCGTGAACCAGCAGACTGTTTTCAGTCACGCCGTTTTCGCCTATAGTTACCACCTTGAGGTTGAAGCCGTCGAGCACCAGCCCTTTGTCACGGTTTTTACCGAAAACCATCGGTTTGCCGTCTTCCAACACAATAATGCGGTCGGGGCGGTTTTCTTTTTCGGCAATCCAGTTGTGAGCACCATCGTTGAATATCACACAGTTTACCAAACATTCTACTACCGATGTTCCTTTGTGGCGGGCAGCTGCCAGCATACATTGTTGAGATGTTTTGAGGTCAACGTCCAACAGACGGGCGAAAAAAGTACCGCGCGCACCGAAGGTCAACTCTGCCGGATGGAATGGACGTTCCACCGTTCCGAAAGGCGACGATTTGGTTACAAAGCCCTTTTTGGTGGTAGGCGAATATTGTCCTTTGGTCAGTCCGTAAATCTGGTTGTTGAATAGCAGTACGTTTAAATCCACGTTGCGACGCACGCTGTGGATAAAATGATTTCCACCAATGGCCAGACAGTCGCCGTCGCCCGTTATTTGCCATACCGATAGTTTCGGGTTGGCTACTTTTACGCCTGTAGCCACTGCTGCACCGCGTCCGTGGATGGTGTGAAAACCGTAGCTACTTGTATAATAAGGTAAACGTGATGAACACCCGATGCCTGAAATCACCGCTATGTCGTGAGGTGCCACACCCAGCTCGGCCATTACTTTCTGTAATGAATTGAGTACAGCGTAGTCGCCGCAGCCCGGACACCAGCGAACGTACTGGTCACTTTTAAAATCTTTGGCTGTATATTGTAATGTTTTTGTTGCTTCCATAATATGAAAATAGTTTTTTATATCTAAGTCCCCTTTAGGGAATTTAGGGGTGATTTTTTGCTTACATCAACTCGCTGAAATCATTTTCCAATTCAGCCACCGTAAAGGGTTGTCCCTGTACTTTGTTGTATTGAAGAAATTCCACTCCGGGCACTTTCGAACGCAGAAAAGTTGCAAATTGTCCGCTGTTGAGCTCGCAAACCACCACTCTTTTGTAACGCTGAATGACCTCTACGGTGTTTTTTGGTAGCGGGTTGATATAGTTGAAATGTGCCAGCGCAATTTTCTTTCCGGCCTTGTTCAAGTTGTTCACCGCACTAGTCAAGTGTCCGTGTGTACCACCCCAACCAATAACCAACATGTCGGCATCTGTGGCACCTTCTAATTCCAGTTCGGGAATATAATTGCTCACGTAGTCAACCTTAGCCTGACGGGCATTCACCATTTTTTCGTGGTTCAGCGGGTCGGTGGCAATACAGCCGGTTTCGTAATCTTTTTCCAAACCACCGTTGCGGTGTCCGAAGCCTTCCATGCCCGGAACGCTCCAGTAGCGGACTTTCGACTCTTCGTCGCGGGCAGTTACGGTGCAACCTTCCATGCCCGGTTTTACGTAGTTTGGTTTTATTTCCGCTAATTCTGTTGGTGG